>NZ_NMPP01000051.1:0-56384 GCF_009192885.1 Xanthomonas sp. LMG 12462
CCCGAGGCCCCCCTGATCTCACGGGCCCCCGCGCCCGCCTTTGGCACACGCCTTGCCTGTGGTTTCGGCAACGAACCGCGGGATCGTGCCATGTCCAATCCGATCACAGCCTACTTCGGCGTCCATGGCGACGCCCTGCCACTGCGCGAGCAGCGCATGAAGCTGATCGCCAGCAACCTCAGCAACGTCGACACGCCCGGGTACAAGGCCCAGGACCTGGATTTCGACGCGGCGATGCGTGCCGCGCAGGGACAGCGCGAAGGCACCCAGCTCGCGGTCGACGACAGCCGCCACATCGCGGTCGGCGGCGATGGGCTGAATCCGTTCCAGATCACCCGGGCCGCCAGCCAGCCCAGCATGGACGGCAACACGGTGGATCCGGACGCCGAACGCGCCGCCTACGGCCGCGCCGCGCTGGAGTACCGCGCCTCGCTGAGCTTCCTCGAATCCAAGGTGCGCAGCATGCTCACCGCGATCACGGGCCAATAAGCATGAGCAACCTGCCGATCTTCGACGTCGCCGGCTCCGCGCTGCAGGCGCAGTCGGTGCGCATGAGCACCATCGCCAGCAACCTGTCCAACGCCGATTCGGTGGCCGGTTCGGCGGAGGCGGCCTACAAGCCGATCGAGCCGATCTTCCAGGCCGTGCGCAACCCGCACGACAGCAGCCTGACCTCGGTCAACGTCAAGGAAATCGCCCAGACCAACGCACCGCCGATCAAGCGCTACGAACCCGGCCATCCGCTTGCCGACGCCGAGGGCTACATCTATTCGCCCGATGTGGACCCGGTCTCGCAGATGGTCAACCTGATCTCCGCCTCGCGCAATTACCAGGCCGGCGTGGAGGTGCTCAACACCGCCAAGGAACTGGCGCTGGCCACTCTGACCATGGGCCGCTGATCCGCCCTCCTTCCGCCGCGTCACGTCCCAGGACCGCTTCCATGAGCAGCGTCACCACCTCCACCGACACCTATTCCAGCCTGGGCCTGAGCGCCTCGGCCAACACCAGCACCACCAAGAACAAGGCGCTGCAGCAGGCGGACTTCCTGAAGCTGATGACCGAGCAGCTGCAGCACCAGGATCCGCTCAAGCCGATGGACAACAGCCAGATGGTCGCGCAGATGGCGCAGCTGTCCACGGTGCAGGGCATCGGCGACCTCAACAAGACCGTCACCGCGCTGTCCTCGTCGATGAGCACCGACCAGGTGCTGCGCGGCGCCAACCTGATCGGCCACAAGGTGCTGGTGCCGTCGGCGACGCTGCCGCTGGGCGCCGAGGGCAACACCGGCGGCCTGGTCGCGGCCAAGGCCGCCGGCGTGGTCGATGTCACCGTCAGCGACGCCACCGGCCAGCCGATCAAGAAGATCAGCCTCACCGCGGACAAGGCCGGCCAGCTCGATTTCGCCTGGGACGGCACCGACGCCAGCGGCAAGCGCATGCCGGCCGGCAGCTACAGCATCACCGCTGGGCAGACCGATACCCAGGGCAACCAACTGTCCCTGTCCACCTACGTCCAGGCGCCGGTCGAGAGCGCCATCATCGGATCGGACGGCATCTATCTCGATCTGACCGGGCTCGGCACCACGCCGCTGACCAACGTCCTCCGCGTCAGCTAACGCCACGCCGACAATCCACAGGAGTCCACCATGGGTTTCAATACATCGCTGTCCGGCCTCAGGGCGGCCAATACCGACCTCAACGTCACCGCCAACAACATCGCCAACGCCAACACCACCGGCTTCAAGGGCTCGCGCGCCGAGTTCGCCGACCAGTTCACGCTCAACGGCTACGGCCTGGCGCGCAACGCGGTGGGGTCGGGCGTGCGCGTCAGCAACGTCGCCCAGCAGTTCTCGCAGGGCACCATCGATCCGACCGGGCGCAGCCTGGACCTGGCCATTTCCGGCTCCGGCTTCTTCACCCTCTCCAACAACGGCGCCCGCGTGTATTCGCGCGCCGGCAACTTCCAGACCGACGCCAACGGCTATGTGGTCAATCCGCAGGGCGCGCGGCTGCAGGTGTTCCCGCCGGCGAGCAACGGCAACGGCTTCGCCGCCGGCACCCTGACCGACCTGCAGCTGCTGACCACCGACAGCCCGCCCAAGCAGACCAGCACGGTCAACCTGACCTTCACCCTGCCCGGCAACACCCAGCCGCCGACGGTGACCACGTTCGATCCGAACGACGCCAACAGCTACAACAACTCCAGCGGCGGCACCACGGTGTACGACTCGCTGGGCGTGGCCCACGTGCAAACCTCGTACTTCGTCAAGACCTCCACGCCCAACCAGTGGACCGTCTACAACTACGTGGACGGCGTCGCCGCCGGCGGTGCCAGCACGCTGCAGTTCTCCAACAGCGGCGCGCTGGTCAGCCCGGCCGACGGCAAGATCGCGCTGGGCACCTTCACGCCCTCCACCGGCGCCGGCACCCTCTCGCTGAACTTGAATGTGTTCGGGTCCACCCAGTACGGCGAAGCCTTCGCCCTGCGCGGCGCGACCCAGGACGGCTACGCCAGCGGCAAGCTCAACTCGATCAGCATCGACGAGAAGGGCATCGTCTACGCGCGCTACTCCAACAACGCCGACAAGGCGCTGGGCCAGATCGCGGTGACCAACTTCGTCAATCCGCAGGGCCTGAGTTCGCTCGGCGACAACGCCTGGGCGGAAAGCTCGGCCTCGGGCATCGCCCGCACCGGCTCGCCTGCGACCTCGGACTTCGGCAGCGTGCAGTCCGGCGCACTGGAATCCTCGACCGTCGACCTGACCGAGCAGTTGGTCAACATGATCGTGGCCCAGCGCAACTTCCAGGCGAACTCGCAGGTGATCTCGACCCAGGATCAGGTCACGCAGACCATCATCAATATGCGTTGATGACCGCCGGGAATCGGGAACGGGGAATCGGGAATCGTAAACGCGGTTCCCGCCACCGACCTCCCGCTTTCCGCCATTCCCGATTCCCCATTCCCGGTTCCCTCCAATGGACAAAGCCCTCTACGTCGCCATGACCGGCGCCCGCGCGTCGCTGCAGGCGCAGGCCACCGTGTCGCACAACCTGGCCAACGTCGAGACCTCCGGGTTCAAGGCGGCGCTGGCCAATACCGAGGCCTATCGGATTCCTGGCGCCGGTTATCCGTCGCGGATCGATGCGCTGCACATCGACCAGGGCTTCAACCGCGACGTCGGCGCGCAGCACCAGACCGGCAATCCACTGGATCTGTCGCTGGATGCCGATCGCTGGCTGGCGGTGCAGTCCGCCGACGGCAAGGAGGCCTATACGCGCGGCGGCGAATTGGCGCTGACCCCGAACGGCCAGCTGGTCACCGCCAGCGGCCATGCGGTGCTCGACGACCAGGGCAATCCGGTGGCGATTCCGCCGCACCAGTCGCTGGAGATCGGCAACGACGGCACGGTGTCGATCGTGCCGCTGGGCGAAGCGCCCACCGCGATGAGCACCATCGCCACGCTGAAGGTGGTGCAGGCGCCGGCGGACCAGCTCACGCGCCGGCCCGACGGCCTGATGCGCAACGTCAGCGACGATCCGGCCAAGGCCTTTGCGCCGGCCACCGGCAATTCGCTGCGAACCGGGGTACTCGAGGGCAGCAACGTCGATGCCGCCGGCGCGCTGGTGCAGATGATCCAGTTGCAGCGCCAGTTCGAAATGCAGGTGAAGGTCATCAAGAACGGCGACGAGAACGCGCAGTCGGCCAACACCCTGCTGCGTCTGAACGGCTAAGGCACGCCGCGGCGCCAGCGGCGCCGGTTTGGCACGGCACGTGCATCACTCCCTGCGCCCCCGGCGCGTCGTGCCGGGGCCACCATCAGAGGAACTCGGGTCATGAATCAGGCTTTGTGGGTCGCCAAGACCGGACTGGATGCGCAGCAGACGCGCATGTCGGTCGTCTCCAACAACCTGGCCAACACCAACACCACCGGTTTCAAGCGCGACCGCGCCAACTTCGAGGATCTGCTGTACCAACAGCTGCGGCAGCCCGGCGGCGCCAGCTCCTCGCAGACGCAGCTGCCCTCGGGCCTGCAGGTGGGTACCGGCGTGCGCGTGGTCGCCACCGCCAAGGATTTCGAGCAGGGCAGCCAGCAGCAGACCGATCGCGCCCTGGACGTGATGGTCAACGGCCGCGGCTTCTTCGAAGTGCAGATGCCGGACGGCACCTCGGCCTACACCCGCGACGGCAGCTTCCAGATCGATGCGCAGGGCCAACTGGTCACCAACAGTGGCTACCCGATCCAGCCGGGCATCCAGATCCCGGAAGGCGCGCAGTCGGTGACCATCGGCTCCGACGGCACGGTGAGCGTGCAAGTCGCCGGTACCGCTGCGGCGCTGCAGGTCGGCGCGCTGACCCTGACCGACTTCATCAATCCCTCCGGCCTGCAGGCCCAGGGCCAGAACCTGTACGTGGAAACCGCCGCCTCCGGGCCGGCGACGAACGGCACGCCCGGTCTCAACGGCCTCGGCAAGATCGCGCAGGGCGCGCTGGAAGGCAGCAACGTCAATGTGGTGGAAGAGCTGGTGAGCATGATCGAGACCCAGCGCGCCTACGAGATGAACGCCAAAGCCATCTCCACCACCGACTCGATGCTCGGCTATCTGAACAACAACGTCTGATCCCCTCGCCTCCGGAATCCGCCATGTCGCGCCTGTCCTCTCTCTCCTTCTCCGCCGCGCTGCTGCTGCCGGTCCTGCTCGGCGGTTGCGCCGGTCTGGGCGTGGCCGCCGGCGACGTGCGTCCGTACGCGCCGATGGCGCCGATCGTGCCGGTGATGGCGCCGCAGGCGCAGCCGACCGCGGGTGCGATCTACGCCGCCGGCCCCGGCCTGCAGCTGTACTCCGATCGTCGCGCCCGCGACGTCGGCGACCTGCTGACCATCACCCTGGTCGAAAGCACCAACGCCAGCAGCACCGCCAACACCAGCATCAGCAAAAAGGATGCGGTGACCATGGCCACGCCGACCCTGCTGGGCGCGCCGCTCACCGTCAACGGCACCAACATCCTCAACAACTCCACCAGCGGCGACCGCAGCTTCGCCGGCAAGGGCAACACCGCGCAGAGCAACACCATGCAGGGCAGCATCACCGTGACCGTGATGCAGCGCCTGCCCAACGGCAACCTGGTGATCCAGGGCCAGAAGAACCTGCGCCTGAACCAGGGCGACGAACTGGTGCAGGTGCAGGGCGTGGTCCGCGCCGCCGACATCGCCCCGGACAACACCATCCCCTCCAGCAAGGTGGCCGAAGCCCGCATCGCCTACGGCGGCCGCGGCGCGGTCGCGCAGTCCAATGCGATGGGCTGGCTGAGCCGCTTCTTCAACTCGCGCATCTCGCCGTACTGAGGCCCGCCATGACTCTCCTGTCCCTGCCCTGCCGCCTGCTCGCCGCCGTCGCCCTGTGCGCCGGCCTGGCCGCGCCGGCCGCGGCCGAACGCATCAAGGACCTGGCCCAGGTCGGCGGCGTGCGCAACAACGCGCTGGTCGGCTACGGCCTGGTCGTCGGCCTGGACGGCAGCGGCGACCGCACCAGCCAGGCGCCCTTCACCGTGCAGAGCTTGAAGAACATGCTCGGCGAGCTGGGCGTCAACGTGCCGGCCAACGTCAACCCGCAGTTGAAGAACGTGGCCGCGGTGGCGATCAGCGCGCAGCTGCCGGCGTTCGCCAAGCCGGGCCAGACCATCGACATCACCGTCTCCTCGATCGGCAACGCCATCTCGCTGCGCGGCGGCACCCTGCTGATGGCGCCGCTGAAAGGCGCCGACGGCCAGGTCTATGCGGTGGCCCAGGGCAATCTGGTGGTCGGCGGCTTCGGCGCGCAGGGCAAGGACGGTTCGCGGATCTCGGTGAACGTGCCCAGCGTCGGCCTGATCCCCAACGGCGCGACGGTGGAACGTGCGCTGCCGGACGTGTTCGGCAACACCGGCGAGATCACCCTGAACCTGCACCAGCCCGATTTCACCACCGTCTCGCGCATGGTCTCGGCGCTGGAAAGCACCTTCGGCCCCGGCAGCGCGCATGCGGTGGACGGGTCCACCGTGGCGGTGCGTTCGCCCACCGACCAGAGCGCGCGGATCGGCCTGCTGGCAAGGATCGAGAACGTCGAGCTGTCGCCGGGTGCGGCACCGGCCAAGGTGGTGGTCAACGCCCGCACCGGCACGGTGGTGATCGGCTCGCAGGTCCGGGTCAGCCCGGCGGCGATCTCGCACGGCTCGCTGACGGTGACCATCAGCGAAGGCACCCAGGTCAGCCAGCCGAATGCGCTGAGCGGCGGCCAGACCGTGGCCACGCCCAAGTCCACCATCACCGCCACCAACGAAGGCAGCCGCATGTTCAAGTTCGAGGGCGGCACCTCGCTGGATCAGATCGTGCGGGCGGTCAACGAGGTCGGCGCCGCGCCTGGCGACCTGATCGCGATTCTGGAAGCGCTCAAGCAGGCCGGTGCCCTGAGCGCGGAGCTGGAGGTGATCTGACATGCGTATCTCGGCCGCTCCCTTCGACCTGCACGCCTCTACCCAGAACGATCCGGCCAAGATCGACAAGGTCTCGCGCCAGCTCGAAGGGCAGTTCGCCAACATGCTGGTCAAAAGCATGCGCGAGGCCAGTTTCGGCAATTCGCTGTTCCCCGGCGAGAACCAGACCTTCCGCGACATGTACGACCAGCAGCTCGCCAAGGGCCTGACCGACGGCAAGGGGCTGGGCCTGGCGGCGATGATCTCCAAGCAGCTCGGTGGCGGCCAGCCGGCGGCGACCACGCCGGCCAATACCTCGCTGGGCGCGGCCAAGGCGGCCAAGGCCTACTCGCTGGTGTCCGGCCAGTCCGGCAACGGCCCGATGGCGCTGCAGGGCGAGGCCGCGCTTGCCGCCGGTGCCACGGCCGGCGCCGGCGTCGGCCCGTGGAGCGGCGCCGAGGCGACCGCCGCCCCGCAGCAGCAGGTGCTGGACATGATCGCCGGCCGCGAGAGCAGCGCCATGCACCAGGCCATCGGCAGCAGCCCGGCCGACGGCAGCGCCGGCCTGTCCTGGGCCGGTGCCGACGACCGCTGGTCGAACGTGCAGGCGGCCGCCGACAGCGGCACCGCCATCGATCCCAGCGCCGCCGCGGCCGCCAACGCCGCCGCGGCCAGCCTCGGCGAGCGCACCCCGGAAGGCTTCGTCGCCAAGATCTGGAACCATGCGCAGAAGGCCGCGCAGGAACTGGGCGTGGACGCGCGCGCCCTGGTCGCGCAGGCCGCGCTGGAGACCGGCTGGGGCCGCCGCGGCATTTCCCGCGGCGACGGCGCCAGTTCCAACAACCTGTTCGGGATCAAGGCCACCGGCTGGAACGGCGACCGCGTGACCACCGGCACCCACGAGTACGTGGACGGGGTCAAGCAGTCGCAGACCGCCGATTTCCGTGCCTATTCCTCGCCGGCGGAAAGCTTCGCCGACTACGTGCGCCTGCTGAAGACCAATCCGCGCTACCAGCAGGCGCTGAAGGCCGGCACCGACATCCGCGGCTTCGCCCAGGGCCTGCAGCGCGCCGGCTACGCCACCGACCCCGCCTACGCAGCCAAGATCGCCGCCATCGCCGGCGGCCCGACCATCGGCCGTGCGGTCGCCGCGATCGGCAGCGCCGCCGCCGGCGGCATCGAGCGCGTGCTGGCCAGCACCGTCGATCCGTCCGGCCTCGTGCGCCGTTGAGGTAGCCGTCCATGTCCATACTCTCCACCGGTACCGGCGCCCTGCTCGCCTTCCAGCGGGCCCTGTCCACGGTCAGCCACAACGTCGCCAACATCAATACCGACGGCTACAGCCGGCAGCGGACGACGTTCGCGACCACGGTCCCGAGCCAGTACGGCAGCGAGTTCATCGGCAACGGCACCCAGATCACCGACGTCTCCCGCGTCGCCGACCAGCTGGCGATCTCGCGCCTGTTCGACAGCACCGGCGAAGTCGCCCGGCTGAAGCAGCTCTCCAGCCTGTCCAGCCGCGTCGACGGGCTGTTCTCGGACAAGGCCACCAGCATCGCCGGACAGTGGTCGAACTTCTTCGACGCCACCACCGGCCTGTCCTCCAACGCCTCGGCCAGCGCCAACCGGCAGAACCTGCTGGACGCCGGCAATTCGCTGGTCACCCGCTTCAAGCAGCTCAACGGCCAGCTCGACTCGCTCGGCAGCGAAGTCAACAACGGCCTGCTGGCCGGCACCGCCGAAGCCAACCGCCTGGCCACCGAGATCGCCAAGCTCAACGGCCAGATCGGCTCCAACGCCAATGCCGCCGCACCGGACCTGCTCGATCGCCGCGACCAGATGATCGGCCAGCTCATCGGCTACACCGGCGGCAGCGTCATCCAGCAGGACGGCGGGATGATGAACGTCTACACCTCCGGCGGCCAGGCGATGGTGGTCGGCACCAATGCGTCGACCCTGGTCACCAGTCCCGATCCCTACCAGCCGGAAAAGCTGCAGATCGCGCTGAAGACGCCGGGCGGCTCGACGCCGCTCACCAGCAAGGCGCTGGGCGGGCAGATCGGCGGCTTCCTGGAGTTCCGCAGCAACGTCCTGGATCCGACCAAGGCCGAACTCGGCCGCATCGCCACCGGCGTGGCCAGCAGCTACAACCAGCAGCACCACGCCGGCATGGACCTGTACGGCCAGATGGGCGGCGATTTCTTCAACCTGCCGGCGCCGACCGTGGACGGCAACAGCGCCAACACCGGCACCGCGGCGTTCACCGCCAACGTCAGCGACTTGAGCAAGCTCGACGGGCAGAACCTGCTGCTGACCTACAACGGCACCGCCTGGAGCGCCAGCCGCGCCGACACCGGCGCCAGCGTCCCGATGAGCGGCTCCGGCACCAACGCCGATCCGTTCGTGGTCAACGGCGTGACCCTGCAGGTCTCCGGCACCGCCGCCAGCGGCGACAAGTTCCTGCTGCAGCCCACCGCCAATGCCATCAGCAAGCTGTCCGTGGCCATCAGCGACCCCTCGCGCATCGCCGCGGCGACGCCGATCCAGGCCAGCGCCACGCTCAGCAACCAGGGCACCGGCAAGGTCAGCAACGTCGCCGCGACCAACGCCAGCAATGCCAACCTGCTGACGCCGGCGAACATCGCCTTCATCGATTCCACCCATTACTCGATCAACGGCGGCGCGCCGCAGACCTACACCGCCGGCCAGACCATCAGCGCCAACGGCTGGAGCCTGACCATGGACGGCGTCCCGTCCGCCGGCGACAGCTTCGCGGTGGGCCCGACCGGGGTCGGCTCGAGCAACAACGGCAACGCCCTGCTGCTGTCCAACCTGGACGATGCCAAGGCCTTCAACGGCGGCACCATCACCCTCAACGGTGCGGTGGCCGGCCTGACCACCACGGTCGGCTCGGCGGCGCGCCAGGCCAAGTACGCGGCCGATGCGCAGGACGTGATCCAGAGCAGCGCCCAGGACGCGCGCGACTCGCTGTCCGGCGTCAACCTCGACGAGGAAGCGGCGGACATGTTGCGGCTGCAGCAGGCCTACCAGGCGGCCTCGCGCCTGATCTCCACCGCCGACACCCTGTTCCAGTCCATCCTGAGCGCGGTCCGATGAGCAATCGCATCTCCAGCGGCATGATCTTCAATCAGTCGCTCAATACCATGCTCGGCAAGCAGGCGACGATCTCGCACCTGCAGCAACAGCTCTCCACCGGTCAGCGCATCGTCAGTGCGGCCGACGATCCGGTCGCCGCGGGCACCGCGGTCAGCCTGGACCGCACGGTGGCCGCGCTGGCGCGCTTCGGCGACAACGCCAACAACGTGCAGAACCGGCTCAACCTGCAGGAAAACTCGCTGGCGCAGGCCGGCGACCTGATGGCGCGGGTCAAGGATCTGACGGTGGAAGCCAATAGTTCGGCGCTGACCACGCCCGACCGCAAGGCCATCGCCGCGGAGCTGAAGACCCTGCACGACAGCCTGCTGAGCCTGTCCAACAGCACCGACGGCTCCGGCCGCTACCTGTTC
This sequence comes from Xanthomonas sp. LMG 12462, assembly GCF_009192885.1. NCBI lineage: Bacteria > Pseudomonadati > Pseudomonadota > Gammaproteobacteria > Lysobacterales > Lysobacteraceae > Xanthomonas > Xanthomonas sp. LMG 12462. The sequence goes on from NZ_NMPP01000051.1 coordinate 9,978, forward strand.
GGCGGCACCGCCGACGATGCGGCCCCGTTCGCCGTGGTCTCGGGCAACGTGGTCTACAGCGGCAACCAGACCCAGCGCAGCGTGGAAGTGGCACCGGACACCAAGGTCTCCGACACCCTGCCCGGCAGCGAGATCTTCATGCGCGTGCCCACCGGCGACGGCACCGTGGACGCGCATGCGGCCGCCGGCAACACCGGCACCGGCCTGCTGCTGGATTTCAGCCGCGACGGCTCCGGCAGCGCCTGGAACGGCAGCAGCTATAGTGTCGTGTTCACCGCCGCCACCACCTACGAGGTGCGCGACAGCAGTGGCGCGGTGGTCAATACAGGCACCTATGCCGCCGGCGAGAGCATCGGCCTGCCCGGCTTGAAGATGCGCGTGGACGGCGCCCCCGCCGCCGGCGACAGCTTCCAGATCGGCGCCTCGACCACCAAGGACGTGTTCTCCACCATCAGCAACCTGGTCAACCTGCTCAACACCGATCCGATCACCCCGGCCGCCAAGGCTGCCCTGCAGAATGGTCTGCAGTCGTCGATGCGCGACATCACCCAGGCCTCGTCGAAGATGATCGACGCGCGCGCCGCCGGCGGCGCCCAGCTCGCGGCGATCGACAACGCCACCGACCTGCGCGCCTCCAACGACGTCACCCTGAAGACCACCCTGTCCTCGCTGCGCGACCTCGACTACGCCCAGGCGATCTCCCAGTACCAACTGGAACAGTCGGCGCTGAAAGCGGCACAGACCATCTTTACCCAGATGCAAAGGATGTCGCTGTTCGACCGGCTCGGCTGATCGGCGATATACCGGATATACAGAAAGGCCCGGAGCGCGGCGACGCTTCCGGGCCTTTCGCGTTATACAAAGATCGTCATCGCCGCTGGATAGGTAGACAACGCGCAGGCAGCCCTAAAGTTTGCCGAAGTGCGGCCGAGAAAGGCTCTCCGCGGTGTTCCTGGTGTTTTGCGCATCGCCGGAACGGCAAATTTTCTGCAGTAAATCGCTAAAGGTTGCGAGCCCGTCGCCGTTACTTATATCACCAGCCGCACTGGCCAAATTGATGGCCCCCTGCGGAGACTCCAGGCACCAACCGGTTGCCGGACAAATCGCTTAGAGGAGATATCAAAATGGCACAGGTCATCAATACCAACGTAATGTCGCTGAACGCTCAGCGGAACCTCAACACCACCAGCGCCAGCCTGGCGACGACGATCCAGCGCCTGTCCTCGGGCCTGCGCATCAACAGCGCCAAGGACGACGCGGCCGGTCTGGCGATCTCCGAGCGCTTCACCACCCAGATCCGTGGTCTGGATGTGGCCTCGCGCAACGCCAACGACGGCATCTCGCTGGCGCAGACCGCCGAAGGCGCGATGGTCGAAATCGGCAACAACCTGCAGCGTATCCGCGAACTGGCGGTGCAGTCGGCCAACGCCACCAACTCCACCACCGACCGCGGCGCGCTGAACTCGGAAGTCAAGCAGTTGGCCTCGGAAATCGACCGCGTCTCCAGCCAGACCAACTTCAACGGCACCAAGCTGCTGGACGGCTCGTTCTCCGGCGCGCTGTTCCAAGTCGGCGCCGACGCCGGCCAGACCATCGGCATCAACAGCATCGTCAACGCCAGCGCCGCCTCGCTGGGCAAGGCCGGCTTCGCCGCTACCCAGACCACCACCAACGCCCTGGCCTCGGGTACCGCCACCGCCAGCGGCAGCTTCTCCGGCATGTCCGTCAACGGCGTCAGCATCGCCTCGGTCTCGGTGGCCGTCGGCGACGTGGACACCGATGTGGCCAAGAAGATCGCCTCGGCGATCAACGACAAGCTGGCCCAGACCGGCGTGTACGCCTCGGTGGACAGCAGCAACAAGCTGAAGCTGGAATCGGTCAAGGGCGGCCAGGACTTCTCGTTCACCGCGGGCTCGGCCACCGGCGCCACCGGCATCACCTTCGACCAGAGCGGCATCGCCGCCAGCGCCACTGCGGCCGCCGGCACCACCAACTTCCTGAAGGACGTGGACATCTCGACCTTCCAGGGCGCGCAGAAGGCGCTGAGCATCATCGACAACGCGCTGACCTCGGTGAACTCCTCGCGCGCGGACATGGGTGCGATCCAGAACCGCTTCACCTCCACCATCGCCAACCTGAGCTCCACCTCGGAGAACCTGTCGGCCTCGCGCAGCCGCATCCGCGACACCGACTATGCCAAGGAAACCGCCGAGCTGACCCGCACGCAGATCCTGCAGCAGGCCGGCACCGCCATGCTGGCCCAGGCCAAGCAGGCGCCGCAGAGCGTGCTGAGCCTGCTCCAGGGCTAAGCGTCGCCAGCTGCATTGCGCCACCGAGGCCCCTCCGCAAGGAGGGGCCTTTTTTGTTTCCTCTTCCCGCGACGGGCCGTCGCATCCCGGAGGAAGCGCCATCTCCGCGCGTTGCCGGTCCTCGACGCCGAAGGCGAACGCTGCCATGACTGGCAGGGCGACGGCCAGCTGACGGCGTGGCCATGCTATTCGCGGCGATCCCGTGCATGCGACCCGTTATGCGGGATCGACGGGAGACAGCCATGGCCACCGACCGCCTGCGCTGTCGCGCGACACGTGACCAGTGGGCTGGATGGCGGTCAGCAGTTGGCGATGACCGTGGCCGCACTTCAAGATCGCCTGTCATGCGTCATCAACGCAGTGCACGACCTGAAAGCGCGCCGGCATTGCCTACATCGCCGGACAACCGACGCTCCTTCTACTTCATAGTCATGGACGGCCGTAAGGCGATCAGACAGGTAGAGGGAGAGATGGCCAAGCCCTCGCGTCGCGATGCGCTGCGTACCGGCAGGTCAAGCGTTCGCGTCGTCGACGCGACACACGATCGAGAACATCGCGCGCATCGCCCTCGGCGCGATCCAGGCCGCTCTTTCCCCGACTTGTGCAAGACGCCTAAAGTTTGACGAAGCGCGGCCGAAACAAGCCTTTCGCCGCGTTTCTGGTGTCACGCAAATCGCCGAAACGCCAAATTTTCGGCAGTAAATCCCTAAAGGTTGCGCACCGACTGCCGTTACTTATACCAGCAGCGGCACTGGCCAATTGATGGCCCCCTGCGGAGGCTCCAGGCACCAATGGGTTGCCGGACAAATCGCTTAGAGGAGATATCAAAATGGCACAGGTCATCAATACCAACGTAATGTCGCTGAACGCTCAGCGGAACCTCAACACCACCAGCGCCAGCCTGGCGACGACGATCCAGCGCCTGTCCTCGGGCCTGCGCATCAACAGCGCCAAGGACGACGCGGCCGGTCTGGCGATCTCCGAGCGCTTCACCACCCAGATCCGCGGCCTGGACGTGGCCTCGCGCAACGCCAACGACGGCATCTCGCTGGCGCAGACCGCAGAAGGCGCGATGGTCGAAATCGGCAACAACCTGCAGCGTATCCGCGAACTGGCGGTGCAGTCGGCCAATGCGACCAACTCCACCACCGACCGCGGCGCGCTGAACTCGGAAGTCAAGCAGCTGGCCTCGGAAATCGACCGCGTCTCCAGCCAGACCAACTTCAACGGCACCAAGCTGCTGGACGGCTCCTTCTCCGGCGCGCTGTTCCAGGTCGGCGCCGACGCCGGCCAGACCATCGGCATCAACAGCATCGTCAACGCCAGCGCCGCCTCGCTGGGCAAGGCCGGCTTCGCCGCCACCCAGACCACCACCAACGCCCTGGCCTCGGGTACCGCCACCGCCAGCGGCAGCTTCTCCGGCATGGTCGTCAACGGCGTCAGCATCGCCTCGGTCTCGGTGGCCGTCGGCGACGTGGACACCGATGTGGCCAAGAAGATCGCCTCGGCGATCAACGACAAGCTGGCCCAGACCGGCGTGTACGCCTCGCTGGACAGCAGCAACAAGCTGAAGCTGGAATCGGTCAAGGGCGGCCAGGACTTCTCGTTCACCGCGGGCAGCGCCACCGGTGCCACCGGCATCACCTTCGACCAGAGCGGCATCGCCGCCACTGCCACTGCCGCCGCGGGTACCACCAACTTCCTGAAGGACGTGGACATCTCGACCTTCCAGGGCGCGCAGAAGGCGCTGAGCATCATCGACAACGCGCTGACCTCGGTGAACTCCTCGCGCGCGGACATGGGTGCGATCCAGAACCGCTTCACTTCCACCATCGCCAACCTGAGCTCCACCTCCGAGAACCTGTCGGCTTCGCGCAGCCGCATCCGCGACACCGACTACGCCAAGGAAACCGCCGAGCTGACCCGCACGCAGATCCTGCAGCAGGCCGGCACCGCCATGCTGGCTCAGGCCAAGCAGGCGCCGCAGAGCGTGCTGAGCCTGCTCCAGGGCTAAGCGCGCGGCAAGCCGCGACGCACCGCCGAGGGCTTCTACGCCATTAGGAGCCCTCGAGCGGAAACGATATCAAACACGTTAAAACCAAGGCGTACAAATGGCACAGGTCATCAATACCAACGTAATGTCGCTGAACGCTCAGCGGAACCTCAATACCACCAGCGCCAGCCTGGCGACGACGATCCAGCGCCTGTCCTCGGGCCTGCGCATCAACAGCGCCAAGGACGACGCGGCCGGTCTGGCGATCTCCGAGCGCTTCACCACCCAGATCCGCGGCCTGGACGTGGCCTCGCGCAACGCCAACGACGGCATCTCGCTGGCGCAGACCGCCGAAGGCGCGATGGTCGAAATCGGCAACAACCTGCAGCGTATCCGCGAACTGGCGGTGCAGTCGGCCAACGCCACCAACTCCACCACCGACCGTGGCGCGCTGAACTCGGAAGTCAAGCAGCTGGCCTCGGAAATCGACCGCGTCTCCAGCCAGACCAACTTCAACGGCACCAAGCTGCTGGACGGCTCGTTCTCCGGCGCCCTGTTCCAGATCGGTGCCGACGCCGGCCAGACCATCGGCATCAACAGCATCGTCAACGCCAGCGCCGCCGCGCTGGGCAAGGCCGGCTTCGCCGCCACCCAGACCACCACCAACGCCCTGGCCTCGGGTACCGCCACCGCCAGCGGCAGCTTCTCCGGCATGGTCGTCAACGGCGTCAGCATCGCCTCGGTCTCGGTGGCCGTCGGCGACGTGGACACCAGCGTGGCCAAGAAGATCGCCTCGGCGATCAACGACAAGCTGGCTCAGACCGGCGTGTACGCCTCGGTGGACAGCAGCAACAAGCTGAAGCTGGAATCGGTCAAGGGCGGCCAGGACTTCTCGTTCACCGCGGGCTCGGCCACCGGCGCCACCGGCATCACCTTCGACCAGAGCGGCATCGCCGCCACTGCCACTGCCGCCGCGGGTACCACCAACTTCCTGAAGGACGTGGACATCTCGACCTTCCAGGGCGCGCAGAAGGCGCTGAGCATCATCGACAACGCGCTGACCTCGGTGAACTCCTCGCGCGCGGACATGGGTGCGATCCAGAACCGCTTCACCTCCACCATCGCCAACCTGAGCTCCACCTCGGAGAACCTGTCGGCCTCGCGCAGCCGCATCCGCGACACCGACTACGCCAAGGAAACCGCCGAGCTGACCCGCACGCAGATCCTGCAGCAGGCCGGCACCGCCATGCTGGCTCAGGCCAAGCAGGCGCCGCAGAGCGTGCTGAGCCTGCTCCAGGGCTAAGCACGGACGCACCGCAACGCACCACGGGGCCCCTCCGCAAGGAGGGGCCTTTTTTTTGACGCCCTGGATGCGGCACAGGATTTGCATGGCAACGGGGAGCCGTCGCAACGCGCAGGCGCCGCTCAAGAAGCGCTCCCGCGCGCCGATACCCCCCTCAGCCGCTGGCGCACCGCGTGCCGGCCACCTCAAGGACCGCCACCATGTCCACCACTGGAATCGGCTCAGGCCTGGACATTCCCAGCTTCGTCGCCAAACTGGTGGCGAAGGAACGCCAGCCGCAGGAAGACCGGATCAACCGCGACGGTACCGCTTCCAGCGCGCAACTGTCGTCCTTGAGCACGATCAAGAGCGCGCTGTCCAACCTGCAGACGGCGATGAGCACGGTGTCCGACAGCGCCGACAAGGGCGCCTACAAGGCGACCATCGACGACGGCGCCGGCTATACCGCCACCGTGACCTCCAGCGCCAACGCCGGCAAATACGGCATCGAGGTGGTGAAACTGGCGCAGTCGCAGAAACTGACCTCGTCGGCCTACGCCAGCGGCGCCGTCGTCGGTGGCGGCACCCTGACCATCGCCTATGGCAGCACCACGCTCAACATCAACGTCGATGCCGGCAGCAAGCTCAGCGACGTGGCCGCCTTCATCAACAAGGCCGCTAACGGTGCCGGCGTGACCGCCAGCGTGGTCACCGCCGACGATGGCGACCATCTGGTGCTCAACGCGGTCGACACCGGCACCAAGGGCGCCCTGACCATCACCACGTCCGGTGGCGACGGCGGCCTGGCCAAGCTCACCTACCCGCCCGGCAACAACGGCGGGCTGACCCAGACCATCGCTGCCGCCGATGCGGTGGTGAAAGTGGACGGCTTCCAGCGCACCTCCAGCAGCAACACCATCGCCGATCTGGTACCCGGCGTGGCGATCAATCTCACCAAGGCGGTGGCCGGCACCAGCTTCAATCTCAACATCACCAACGACAACACCCCGCTGAAGGCCAATCTGACTGCCCTGGTCAGCGCCTACAACTCCGCCAACAGCGTGCTCAAGTCGTCCAGCGCCTACGACGCCACCAACAAGAAGGCCTCGCCGATGACCGGCGATGCGATGGTGCGCGGCCTGCAGCAGTCGCTGCGCCGGCTGGTCAGCGACAACGTGAGCGGCCTGATGGCGATGGGCGTGACCATCGACAAGGACGGGGTGATGAGCTTCGACAGCGCCAAGTTCGACACCGCGGCGGCCGCCGATCCGTCGGCGGCCAAGACCCTGCTCGGCAACAACGGCAGTTTCGGTACCGGCATGAGCACGCTGCTGAAGAGCAACCTGGACAGCACCAGCGGCACCCTGACCCAGCGCACCAACTCGCTCAACAAGCACATCTCCGACCTGACCGACCAGCTCAGCGATCTCGACAAGCGCATGCAGACCCTGACCGATCAGTACACCGCACGCTTCACCGCAATGAACCAGTTGGTCACCCAGATGCAGAGCGTGAGCGACAGCCTGACCAAGCAGTTCAGCTGACGCGCGCGGCCGCGCGGCTCAAGTCGAGACGCGTGGCGGCCGATAGAAAGAGTATCGACAGTCATTACGGATTGGCCGCAGCAACCGCAGCGTCGCCGCTCACCGGCGCGGCGCGGAGGCCAGCCGATCCACCCGAGGAGTTTTCCATGTACGGTTCCAGCCGCCAGTACGCCGAGCAATATCGCAAGATGGGCATTTCCACCAGCGTCACCGATGCCGATCCGCACAAGCTGGTCGCCATGCTGTTCGCCGGCGCCTGCCAGCGCATCCGCCAGGCCCAGGCCTGCCTCGCGCAGGGCGACCAGGCACGCAAGGGCAAGGCGATCGGCGAGGCCTGCGCCATCGTCGGCCATCTCAACGGCTCGCTCGACCACGAGGCCGGCGGCGAGATCGCCGGCAATCTGTCGGCGCTCTACGACTACGTGATGCACCGGCTGACCGAAGCCAACCTGCACAACGACGACGCCGCGCTGACCGAAGCGCTGGAACTGCTCAGCGAGATCGACGCGGCCTGGGCCGCCATTCCCGCGCAGCAGCGCGAACTGGCCACGGCGAACGCGTCGTGAGCATCCAGCTCGCCGACCTGCACAACGACCTGCACGAGTTGCGCGAGGTCCTGCGTGGCGACGACTACGCGCTGGCACAGGCCATGGTCGCCGACCACGCGCGGCACCTGCAGGCGTATCTGCAGCAGGACGGCGCCGACCGCTCGCGCGAGGCGTTGAAGCCGTTGCTGGCCCTGCAGCAGGCGGTGACCGCGCAGATGCGCATGGAGCGCGACCATGCCGCGGCCTGGCTGCGCAGCAGCCGCCAGTCCAGCCACGCCGCGCGGCTCTACTCGCAGGCCGGACTGCTGGGATGAACACCGGCTCGGACGGCGCGGCGCAGCACCCGGCCGACGCCGAGCTGTTCCACGACACCCTCAGTTGCGAACTGGCGCTGCCCGCGGATTTCCGCCTGGGCAACGGCGCCGGCCGGCTCGCTGCCGGCGAAGCGCTGTTGCGCAGCCTGGCGCAGATCGAGGATCTGCGCGGCGAGGACGGCAGCGACGACCGCAGCGAGTCCACCGCGCAGACCCAGCGGATGGAGGCCAAGCTCGACCTGATGCTGGTGCTGCTGGGCCGGCTGGCCCGCCAGCACGAGGATGCCCTGCCGCTGCGGCCGCTGTGCTGGTCGCGCCGGGGCGTGCGGCTGGAGTTGGGCGCGCGCTCGGGCGCCACGGCCGGCGCCTCCGGCCTGCTGCGCCTGCAGCCCTCGGACTGGCTCCCGGACCACCTGGAACTGCCGGTGCGGGTGCTGGCCGAGGCCGCCACCGCGGGCGTCGTGCAACTTTGGCTACGGTTCGAGACACAGCCGCCGGGCCTGGAAGAGGCCGTGGAACGCCACCTGTTCCGGCTGCACCGCCGGCAGATCGCCGACAGCCGGCGCGCGCGCTGAGCCGGCACACCGCCCCCCCGGACCGCCGCGGCGAGGTTGGCGGCGGCGGGCGGCTCGGCTAATGTGCGGCTCTGAATAGAAGGACCTGCACCGTGCGAGTCATCATCGTCGACGATCACACCCTGGTACGCGCCGGCCTGAGCCGGCTGCTGCAGACGTTTGCGGACGTCGACGTGGTCGCCGAGGCCAGCAACGCGCAACAGGCCGTGGACCTGGCCACCCTGCACCGCCCCGACCTGGTGCTGATGGACCTGTCCCTGCCGGGGCGCAGCGGCCTGGACGCGCTCACCGACGTGCTGCACAGCTCGCCCAAGACCCGGGTGGTGATGATGTCGATGCACGACGACCCGGTGCATGTGCGCGATGCGCTGGACCGCGGCGCCACCGGCTTCGTGGTCAAGGACGCCGCCCCGCTGGAGCTGGAGCTGGCGTTGCGCGCGGCCAGCGCCAACCAGGTGTTCCTGAGCCCGCAGATCTCCTCCAAGATGATCGCGCCGATGCTCGGCCGCGAGCGCCCGGTCGGCATCGCCGCACTGTCGCCGCGGCAGCGCGAGATCCTGCGCCAGATCGGCCGCGGCCAGAGCAACAAGGAAATCGCCTCGGACCTGGGCATCAGCGTCAAGACCGTCGAGACCCACCGCGCGCGGATGATGGAATCGCTGGGCTGCCGCCGCGCCAACGATCTGGTCCTGCTGGCCGCACGCCACCAGGGCGAGCTGAGCTGAACTGGGGACGGCATCCCGACACGGGACATTGGCATGGCGCTTGCCTTAATCGGTCAGCAGGCGTGACGCTTCCGCCGGACCACGCTGCATCAGGCATTTCGCCGTCGACTGTCCGGCGCCCACGCGCCGCATGTCGGGAAATCCCTGACACCCTGTCGGGAATTTGACTACCCTACTCAGGAACACCCCGATTCTGTTACCGTCGGGCGACAAGCACTATGCGTTCCACGGGCGCCAGAGGGTTGGCGCCGAACCGAGGAAGTCCGCATGAAGCCGACCGTTTCCGCCCAACTGGGCCAGCAACTGCATCTGACCCCGCAACTGCTGCAGTCGATCCGGCTGCTGCAGCTCGATGGCATGCAACTGGAACTGGAAATCCGCCGCGCACTGGAGACCAATCCATTGCTCGAGCTGGAAGAGCCCGAGGGCGTGATCGAGCCGGTGGTCAAGCATGAAGACGCCGCGCTGGAAACCGCGGCATTCGACGAACTGCCCGAATCCTCGATGTGGGACATCCCGGCCGCCGGCTGGAACGACGGCGAAGACGACCGCATGCAGCGCATCGCCGCGGGCGAGTCGACCGATCCGCACCTGCGCGTGCTGCAGCGGCTGGCCCTGGAACTGCCGGCGGCGGAACTGGCGGCGGCCGCGTTCTGGCTGGAACACTGCGACGATGCCGGCTACCTGGACGGCCCGCTCGACACCCTGCAGCAACTGGCCAGCGCCCGGCTGGGCCTGTCGGTGGCGCAGGCCGAAGCCGTCCGCCAGCGCCTGCTGCATGGCGACCCGGGCGGCCTCGGCGCCTGCGACCTGCGCGAGTGCCTGCAGGCGCAGCTGAGCGACCTGCCCGGCCGCGTGCCCGGCCGCCACCTGGCCGCGCGCATCCTCGCCGGCGACCTCGACCTGCTCGCCAGCCACGACTACGCCCTGCTCGGTCGCCAGCTCGACGCCGAGACCGACGACGTGCGCGAGGCGGTGCGGCTGATCCTGTCGCTGCAGCCGCGCCCCGGCGACAGCCTGCAGCCGCAGGATCTGGGCCATGTGCTGCCGGACGTGGTCGCCTGGCATGCCGACGGCACCTGGCGGGTGGCGCTGAACCCGGCCACCACCCACCGCGTCACCGTCAACCCGATGCACGAGCGCGCCCTGGCCGAGGCCGGCGACGCCGCGCAACCGCTGCGCGAAATGCTGCAGGAAGCGCGCTGGCTGACCCGCGGCCTGTCGATGCGCTACGAGACCCTGCTGCGCACCACCCGCGCCATCGTCGAGCGCCAGTCGGCGTTCCTGGTCAAGGGCGAGGAAGCGATGGCGCCGCTGACCCTGAAGGAAGTGGCCGAGGCGATCGGCATGCACGAGTCGACCATTTCCCGCATCACCACCGGCAAGTACCTGCAGACCCCGCGCGGCACGTTCGAGCTGAAGCACTTCTTCGCCGTGCGCCTGGAAGGCGCGGCGGTGTCCGGCCAGGCGGTGCGCGCCATGGTCCGGCGCCTGATCGAATCCGAGCCGGCGGGGCGGCCGCTGGCCGACGAGGCCATCGCCGGGCTGCTGTCGCGACAGGGCGTGAACGTGGCACGGCGCACAGTCGCCAAGTATCGTGAACAATTGGACATCGCTCCCGCACGCGAACGCCGCCGCGGCAGCAAACCGCTGCTGGCCCGTGCGGGCTAAGGAAAAACGACGCATATGAACAAACTGTCCGTGCTTCTGGTCGACGACCACGAAGGTTTCATCAACGCCGCCATGCGCCACTTCCGCAAGCTCGACTGGATGGAAGTGATCGGCAGCGCCGCCAATGGCCTGGAGGCCATCGAGCGGTCCGAGTCGTTGCGCCCGCAGGTGGTGCTGATGGACCTGGCCATGCCCGAGATGGGCGGTCTGCAGGCCACGCGCCTGATCAAGACCCAGGATCAGGCGCCCTACATCGTGATCGCCAGCCATTTCGACGATGCCGAGCACCGCGAGCACGCCATGCGCGCCGGTGCCGACAACTTCGTCAGCAAGCTGTCCTACATCCAGGAAGTAATGCCGATCCTGGAGGGGCTTCGGACCGAAGGAGTGCCGGCATGAGCGAATCGCGGATCCTGGTGATCGATGACGACGCGGTGCGCGCGGAGCGGACCGTCAGCCTGCTCGAATTCATGGACCTCAACCCGCGCTGGGTCACCGACGTGGCGGACGTCCAGCCCGGCCGGCATCGGCAGACCGAGTGGATGGCGATCCTGGTCGGCGGGCTCGACGACCAGGACCAGGCCGATGCCTTCTTCGGCTGGGTGGCGCGCAGTTCGCTGCCGCCGCCGGTGCTGCTGCTCAACGGCGATGCGCAGGCCTTCGCGCAGCGCCATGGCCTGCACGAAGCCAACGTGTGGCAGCTGGAAGCGCCGCTGCGCCACGCGCAGCTGGAAACCCTGCTGCGCCGCGCCAGCCTCAAGCGCCTGGATGCCGAGCACCAGGCCGGTGCCGCGCAGGACAACGGCCCGACCGGTACCAGCGCGGCGGTGACCCGCCTGCGCCGGCTGATCGACCAGGTCGCCGCCTTCGACACCACCGTGCTGGTGCTGGGCGAGTCCGGCACCGGCAAGGAAGTGGTGGCGCGGGCGATCCATCAGCAGTCGCCGCGCCGCGACGGTCCGTTCGTGGCGATCAACTGCGGCGCAATTCCGCCGGATCTGCTGGAAAGCGAACTGTTCGGCCACGAAAAGGGTTCGTTCACCGGCGCGCTGAGCGCGCGCAAGGGCCGTTTCGAGATGGCCGAGGGGGGCACCCTGTTGCTCGACGAGATCGGCGACATGAGCCTGCCGATGCAGGTCAAGTTGTTGCGCGTCCTGCAGGAGCGTAGCTTCGAGCGGGTCGGCGGCAACGTCACGATCCGCTGCAACGTGCGGGTGATCGCCGCGACCCACCGCAACCTGGAAGAACGCATCGCCGGCAACCAGTTCCGCGAGGACCTGTTCTACCGGCTCAACGTGTTCCCGATCGAGATGCCGGCGCTGCGCGAACGCAGCGACGACCTGCCGGCGCTGGTGCACACCATCGCCGCGCAACTGGCGCGGACCGGGCGCGGCGAAGTGCGCTTCTCCGAAGAGGCCTTGCAGGCGCTGCGCAGCTACGAGTGGCCGGGCAACGTGCGCGAGCTGACCAATCTGGTCGAGCGCCTGGCGGTGCTGCACCCGGGCGGCCTGGTGCGGGTGCAGGACCTGCCGGCACGCTACCGCGGCGACTTCGCCTCGTCCATCGACGTCTCGGCCCCGCCGGCGCCGATCGCAACGGATCCGCGGCGGGTACCCAACGTGGTCGACCTGCACGTCGGCGGCAAGCCGGGGACGGACGCGGATGCGCCGACCCAGGCCGTGGCGACGCTGCCGGAAAGTGGCCTGGACCTGCGCGGGCACATGGCCAACATCGAGCTGGCGCTGATCAACGAGGCGCTGGAGCGCACCCAGGGCGTGGTCGCGCATGCGGCGCAGCTGCTGGGCCTGCGGCGCACCACCCTGGTCGAGAAGCTGCGCAAGTACGGCATCGACCGCGACCAGACCGAACTGGCGAGCTAACTGGCGAGTTGAGCCGGCGCACGGCGTCGGGTGCGGCCGCACCCGACGCGCCCCTTGTCCCTCGGAACGCCACGCCCTCTTCCCTTTCCCCGCCACCTGCCGGCCCGACGCGGGCGCTGTCGCAGCGTGCGCGCTCGCGGCGGCCAAGCCAGGTTTCGCCTGCACCGCATCCCGATCGGCACCGCCGGCAGTGGACAGGCACCTTTGGCATGTGGCTTGCTTCACGTTTCCACAGCACCGGGCGGCACGTTCCGCACCGGGGACTTCCACCCGTCGCCAGGCAGGTCCCATGTCCATCCCCGTCACCAGTCCGCTGCTGCCGCCCCTGGAGGCGTTCGTCCCCTACCTGGAGCAGATCTGGCGCAGCCGCATCCTGACCAACGGCGGCGACATGCACCGCGCACTGGAGAAGGCGCTGGCCGAGTATCTGGGGGTCAACCACCTGGCGCTGCTGACCAACGGCACCCTGGCGCTGCTGACCGCGCTGCAGGCGCTGCGCATCACCGGCGAGGTGATCACCACGCCATACTCGTTCGTCGCCACCGCGCATTCGCTGCTGTGGCGCGGCATCAAGCCGGTGTTCGTGGACATCGATCCGCAGACCATGAACCTGGATCCGCTCAAGATCGAGGCGGCGATCACCCCGCACACCACCGCGATCATGCCGGTGCACTGCTACGGCACGCCTTGCGACACCGCCGCGATCGAGCGCATCGCCGATACCTACAACCTCAAGGTCATCTACGACGCCGCGCATGCGTTTGGGGTCAAGGACGCCGGCGGCTCGATCCTGCGCCACGGCGACCTCAGCGTGCTCAGCTTCCACGCCACCAAGGTGTTCAACACCTTCGAGGGCGGCGCCATCGTCTGCCCGGACGCCAAGACCTACCAGCGCATCAGCCGCCTGAAGAACTTCGGCTTCGTCGACGAGACCACGGTGGTGGCCACCGGCATCAACGGCAAGATGAGCGAGATCAACGCCGCCTTCGGGCTGCTGCAACTGCAGCACATCGACGACGCACTGGCGCAGCGCGGGGCGATCGACGCGCAGTACCGTCGGCGCCTGGCGCAGGTGCCGGGGATCCGCTGCCTGGCGCCGCGGGAACCGGGACTGTCCAACTACGCTTCGTTCCCGATCCTGGTCGAGGACGCCTTCCCGCTGGTGCGCGATGAACTGCACCGGCTGCTGCGCAGCCACGACATTCTGGTGCGCCGCTATTTCTACCCACTGATCAGCGACTTCCCGATGTACCGCGGCCTGCCCTCCTCGGCCCCGGCCGGCCTGCCGGTGGCGCGGCAGATGGCCGAGCGCGTGCTGTGCCTGCCGATCTTTCCCGGACTGGCGGCCGAGCAGGTGGACGCCATCGTCGACCTGATCGCCGCGGCGGGCGGCGTCATGCCCGCGTCCGATTCCCGTCGCACCCTGGTCCCTCCCTCCTTCGCCCAACCCGTGGAACCCGCAGCATGAGCCAAGAGACGTTTATCGAGAATTTCCTGTCGGCCACGGATTTCCAGAATCCGGTCGAGGTGACCATGGACACGGTGTTGCGCGAGCTGCCCGAATGGGATTCGCTGGCCGCGCTGGGCGTGATCGTGATGTTCGACATGGAGTACGGCAAGACCATCACCGGCGAGCACCTGGCCGCCGTGGTCACCCTGGGCGATCTCTATCAGCTGACCGAGGCATAGCATGCCGACCTCCACGTTGCACAACGTGCGCTTCGCCGGCATGGCGACCTGCGTGCCCAGGCGCGTCGTCTCCAACCTCACCGATTGCCGGCCGCAGATCCGCTCCGAGCGCGAGCGGCTGGTGCGCAACATCGGCATCCACACCCGGCGCATGGCCGCGGACTGGCAGTGCTTTTCCGACCTGGCCTTCGACGCGGCGCAGGTGCTGCTGGAGCGCCTGCAGTGGCAGCGCGAGGAGGTCGATGCGCTGATCGTGGTCACCCAGTCGCCGGACTACCCGATCCCGGCCACGGCGATCATCCTGCAGGACCGCCTGGGCCTGTCGCACGCCACGGTGGCGTTCGACGTCAACCTGGGCTGCTCGGCCTACCCGTTCGGCATCAACCTGCTCGGCTCGATGATCGCCGCCGGCGGGGTCAAGAAAGGCCTGCTGCTGGTGGGCGACCGCAGCGCCACCTTCGACGATCCGATCTTCTCCGATTCCGGCACCGCCACCGCGCTGGAGTTCAGTGCCGACGCGGCGCCGATGCATTTCGACCTCAACAGCGACGGCAGCGGCTATCGCGCGATCATCCTGCCGGTCGGCGGCCATCGCGAGCCGGTCGGGGTGCAGCACCTGATCCCGTATCGCGCCGACGAGAACGACCACTGGCACCGTGGCGTGGACCTGCAGCTGGACGGCGTGGCGGTGCTGAGTTTCTCCACCCAGCGGGTTCCGCCAGCGGTGCAGAAGCTGCTCGACTACAGCGGCGTGTCCAAGGACGAGATCGACTACTTCGTGTTCCACCAGGCCAACCGGATGATCAACGAGACCATCCGCAAGAAGCTCGGCCTGCCGCCGGAAAAGGTGCCCTCCACCCTGCACGATTTCGGCAACACCAGCGGCGCCTCGCTGCCGGTGACCATGACCGCGCGGATCAACAAGCAACTGGAAGAGAGCCGCAAGCGCGTGCTGCTGTGCGGCTTCGGCATCGGCCTGTCCTGGGGCACCTGCCTGGTCGATATCGACGGTGCGGTGTTCCCCGACCTGATCGAGTCCTGACGATGGCGCCTGTTGCAACGACCGATGCCTTCGGGCTGCAGGGCAAGACCATCCTGGTGACCGGTGCCTCTTCGGGCATCGGCGCCGCCGTGGCCGCGCTGTGCGCGCGCCTGGGCGCGACGCTGGTCCTCAACGGACGCGATGCGGAACGTCTGCAGGCGGTCGCCGCGGCGCTCCCTGGCGAGGGCCACCGTAGCGTCGTCGGCGACCTCACCGAGGACGCCACCCGCACGGCCTTGCTGGAAGCGGCCGAGCGCTACCACGGCCTGGCCTCGTGCGCCGGCATCGCCGCGCTGGTGCCGTTCCGGATGGCCGCCGAGAAGCACCTGCAGCAGATGCTGTCGGTGAACTACCTGGCGCCGGTCATCCTGACCCAACAGTTGCTGGCCAAGCGCCGGCTGCACGAGGGCGCCTCGCTGGTCTACGTCTCGGCGCTGACCGCGCGCGCGGCGCCGCAGGCCAGCGCCGGCTACGCCGGGTCCAAGGCCGCGCTGGAGGCCGCGGTACGCTCCTTCGCGCTGGAACAGGCCCGGCACCGCATCCGCGCCAACTGCATCGCTCCAGGCTACGTCGACACGCCGATGCTGAGCAGGCTCGGCAGCACCGCGGACATGGACGACAAGATCGCCCTGACCCCGCTGGGCCGCATCGACCCGGCCGACGTCGCCAATGGCGCGGTCTACCTGCTGTCCGACGCCAGCCGCTGGATCACCCGCAGCACCCTGACCATCGACGGCGGGCTGTCCCTGCCGATCCGCCTATGAGCCCGGAGACCCCCATGTCCGTTGCGGAAACGCCCGCCGCGCTGCTGCAGACGCTGTACGGCGTGCACGGCAAGCGCATCCTGGTGACCGGCGCCTCCAAAGGTATCGGCGAGGCGGTCGCCAAGGCCTGCGCCGGCGCCGGCGCACGCCTGCTCGTCGCCGGTCGCGACGTTGATCGACTGCAGGCCCTGCTCGACGCCTTGCCGGGCGACGACCACCGCCTGTTCGCCGGCGACCTGTGCGACGCCGCCACCGTGCAGCGCCTGGCCGCCGAGAGCGGGCCGCTGGACGGCGTGGTGCACAGCGCCGGCATCCGCGGCCTGTCGCCGATGAAGCTGGTCAGCGAGCGTTTCCTCACCGAGGTGATGACGATCAACTACGTGGCGCCGACGATGCTGACCCGCCACCTGCTCGCGCGCCAGGCGCTGCGCCCCGGCGGCTCCATCGTGTTCCTCGCCTCGATCGCCGCGCTGACCGGCACCGTCGGCGTCGGCCCCTACGCCGGCTCCAAGGCGGCACTGATCGGCATGCTGCGGCCGTTGGCGCTGGAACTGGCGCGGCGCCAGATCCGCGCCAACGCGCTGTGCCCAGGTCTGGTCGAGACCACTCTGATCAACGAGGACAAGGCCTGGTTCGAGGAGAGCCGCAAGCGCTATCCGCTGGGCATCGGCGACCCCGAGGACGTGGCCCTGGCCTGCCTGTACTTCCTCTCCGACGCCAGCAGCAAGGTCACCGGCCAGGCCTTCAGCATGGACGGCGGCGTGGAGTTCGCATGAGCGCTGCGCCTCCGCAACATGTCCTGATCGTCGGTGCCGGCGGTTTCGGCCGCGGCGTCGCGGCGATGGCCTGCAACGACGATCCAGGCCATGGCCAGGCCTGGGACATCAAGGGTTTCCTCGACAGCCGCAGCGCGCTCGGCGCCGGCCTGCGCTGGCCGCTGCTGGGCGACCCGGACACCTATCAGCCGGTGCCCGGCGACCTGTTCGTCTGCGCGCTCGGCGATCCGGCCGCGCGCCGCCGCTACAGCCAGCCGTTGCTGGCGCGCGGCGCCGACTTCATGGTGCTGCGGCCACGCCTGCGCGAGGCCTCAGAGACGCCGATCGGGCGCGGCAGCCTGTTCGAGGTCGGCGTGTCGATCGGCGCCGACAGCCGCATCGGCGAATTCGTCACCATCCTCGCCACCACCATCGTCGGCCACGACGTGGTGATCGGCGACTACGTGCAGATCGGCAACTTCGTGTTCGTCGGCGGCGGCGCGCGCATCGGCCACGATGTGGTCATCCACCCGCACGCCACCATCCTGCCCGGCATCGCGATCGGCGACGGCGCGGTGATCGGCGCCGGCAGCGTGGTGGTCAAGGACGTGCCGCCCAACGTCACCGTCGCCGGGAATCCGGCACGGACCATCTTCAGCCGTTGACCCCGCCCCCAGGACGCCGTTCCGCATGACCCGCCACGCCCTCGACGCCGAGCACTACATCAGCCCGCACAGCCTGCGCCTGGAACAACAGCGCCTGTTCGGCACACTGTGGATCTTCGCCGGCTTCGCCTCGATGGTGCGCGAGCGCAATCAGTTCTTCGCCAGGCAGATTGCCGGGGTGCCGGTGCTGGTGCAGCGCACCGAGGCCGGCATCCGCGCCTTCCTCAACCAGTGTCCGCACCGGCAATCGGCGATCCAGACCGAATCGCACGGCAAGCGCCCGCTGGTGTGCCCGTACCACGCCTGGTCGTTCGGCGCCGAGGGTGAGTTGCGAGGGCTGCCCAATTCCGGGCTGTACCAGTTCACTGCCGAGGAGAAGGCCGGCATCTGCCTGACCAGGCTGCATGTGCAGCAGGTCGGCGAACTGCTGTTCGTGAACATGGCCGAGCAGCCGCTTCCACTGGAGGAGCAGTTCGAGACGGCCTTCCTGGAGGATCTGCGCGCGGCGGCATCGCACGTGGACTCGCAGCTGATCTACAGCTGCCACCGGGTGCGCTACAACTGGAAGCTCAATATGGAGAACGTGAAGGATTACAACCATATCCCGTTCATCCATCCCAAGACCTTCAACCCGTTGATGACCGCCGCGCCCAAGCCCTCGGCGCATGTCGAGCGCTCCGCCGAGGTGCCCTCGGTGGTGGAACAACTGCTGCACGGCGGCGCGCCGATCCCCCTGCAGGCGCTGAGCTTCCCGGCCAAGGCCGAGATCGCGGTGCAGGATCACTGGTATCGGCCACTGTGCGAGCGCTACGGCGAGGACTCGGCGTTCTACAACTGGTTCCTGTATCCGAACGTGAACTTCTACAGCGTACGCGGCGACTCCTTCGTGCTGCAGCAATACGACCCGGTCTCGCCCGATGAGACCGACTACCACCTGTGGGTCGCCACCGCCCGGCGTAAAAGCGAGCGGACCGATTTCACCGCCCTGTTGAGCACGCTGATGCGCATCGAGCACCAGGTGATCGCCGAGGACACGGCGGTGCTGGAACGCCTGCAGGCTGGTTTCGGCCCGCATTCGCGCTCCTTCATGCATGGCGACTACGAGACCGAGCTGGTGCGCCAGCACCTGTGGTACCGCGCCAATGTGCTGGAGCAACCGGCATGAAGACGCTGGTGCTGATCGGCCAGGGCCATGCGCTGGAGCAGGCGCAACGCACCGCACAGGCCTGCGGCCTGGCGCACGTGGGCATCGCCCTGGAGTCGCCTGACCGCTACAACTTCGACCTGGGCGCCCTGCACGCCAGCCATGCGCCCGCCGCGACCGACGTGTTCGTCGCGATGGACGAGCGCGCAGTCAACCAGTCGCGGCACAAGCTGCTCGCCGACGTGCGCCTGGCGGGCTACGGCAGCGTCGATCTGGTGTGGCCGCAGTCGCATGTCGACGACGGCGTGCGACTGCTCGGCAACGTACACGTCGGACCGGGCTGCAACCTCGCGGCCGGCAGCAGCATCGGCGCCGGCAGCTGGCTGGAACGGCAGGTGATCGTCGAACAGGACGTCCGTGTCGGCGCCTGCGTCACCCTGCATGCCGGCGTCCACCTCGGCCGCGGCACCCAGATCGGCCAGGGCAGCACCCTGGGCGGCGGCAGCATGACCCGCAGCGACGCGAAGATCGGCCGGCACTGCGAATGGCTGCTGCCCGGCACCGTGCCGGACCTGCTGCCGGACCGCTGCTTCTATGACGCGCTGATGCCTGGCGGCGCCCGCATCCTGCGTTGATGCAGGCGCGCGCCAACGCGCGAGTCGCGGTGCCGTTCAACTATACGTTCCGCCAGTGACGGAAGCGGCGTCGCTGTGCCGACGTCTCCGATTCACTTTGCCAAAAGCGGCGCCACGTGCGACAGCACGCCGGGCTGGGATGCATGCACGCTTCCGGCGCAACTAGCTTCGCTAGGATCGCTCGCGGGCGGCAATCGCCGCGCGGCCTGATCGCGCTACCACGCGACATGCCCCTCTTATCCGTCTTTCCAGCATTCGCACGCCTCCTTTCGCGTGCCCTTTCGAGTGGACCCATGACCGACCACCTGGCCGCGCGTCAGCGCGAAGCCGACCTGATCGATGCCTGCAAGCGCGCCAGCGGCGCGATCTTCCTGGCCCCCAGTTCCAGTCTCGGCGGTCTGTACGCGGCCCGCGCCGCCGCGCTGTTGGCCGAGCGCGTCCCTGGCATCCGCATCGTCGCCCTGGACGATGTGTTTCACGAACGCCGCATCACCGATGCGGGCTTCGACGACGTGCGCCCGACAGCGACCTTCCTGCGCGACCCGGACCTGGCCGGATTGCCCACGATCAACTGCGCCTACATGCCGACCGCATGGCTGCACTTCGACCAACTGCAGCGCCTGGGCAGCGGTCGTCGCGTCGATCTGCCGCAGTTGATGTACGCCCTGGACATTCCGCTGGTGTATCAGAGCGGACAGGTGACGCGGGAACAGACGCTGGCGCACGCCGCGCAGTTCGACGCGATGCGCGGCCGCTTCGCCGATGCACTGAGCGTGCGTACGCTGGACGCGATCCTGCAGATGCGCATGGACGGCGACCGGCAGCCGCTGCTGGACGTCCTGTGCCCGATGGAGCAGGAGTACTACTCGGTGTATTCGGCCGTAGAGCATCCGCTACGCATTGGTGCGGGCGAACACTACGTGGATATCGGCGCCTATCGCGGCGACACGGTCAAGAAGTTTCGTGCGGCATCGCGCCACCGCTACGCCGCCATCCATGCCTTCGAGCCGGATCCGGAGAACTTCGCCGCCCTGCAGCAAGGGCTGGCAGACGATGACGGCCGCACGACCCTGTACAACGCCGCCGTCAGCGATGTCGCCGGGCCGGTGGCGTTCGACGCACGGGGCACCATGGGCAGCCGGATCGACGGCAGCGGCGCCGCGCGCGTGGACGGCGTGCGCCTGGACGATCTGATCGAAGAGGTCAGTGTCCTGAAGATGGATGTGGAAGGCGCCGAGGCCAGGGTGCTGCGCGGCGGCGCGGCGCTGATCGGGCGCTGCCGGCCGCGCATGGCCATCACCTGCTACCACCATGCGCTCGACCTGCTGGACATCGTCGCCGAACTCGACCGGATCCTACCGGACGCCAAGCTGCGCCTGCGTCAGTATGCTTTCTATTTCTACGACACCGTGCTCTACGTCGAATGACACGGCGATGCGCAGCGGCGCGATTGAGTCGCTCGGAGATCGCGCGGTCGCACCCTGCGGGTCTACCCGGCGCCGTTCAAGCGTAACTGAGCTACATCACCCATAGATGACGCGCCAGGCGGTCGTCGCGCTCGATCCTCCTCCGAGCGATGCGCAGGGCAGTACCGGTTGCTTGAGGCGATGGCGGCAAAGGGCAAAGCAGGCGATGCCAGCGATTGGAAAGGGTGTGCCTGTGTAACGTAACCCAGGCAACACCCCGCAAACGCGCCAGAAACGGCAAAAACTGAGGACCCGAGCGCCGTAAGCTTTTCCGAATGGCGTTGATCAGACCATCTTCAAAGGCCACCCAATGTCATAAGAAAATTAAAATCATTCAACGTACCAGCGCATGGCATACGTATATTTCGTATTCGACAGCAACTCCCCGTTCGAAACTCGGATATTTGCTTGAACAAACTGACCTGACGTATTAAGCAAAAAGTGCGCAGAATATGCAGGATTGCTCACAGCACCGAATTGCGAACCCATTGCCACATTCATTGACAAGTCCTGATCGCTCGAACACACCACGGCTTGCGACGAATCCAGCCTCAGCGAGGTATTCGTGCATAGCAAACCCCATACATGCTCCGGATTATTGTTTGGCGCCGTAATCAAAACTCTCACACTTGCCCCAGAATCCACCGCGGTGCGCAAGGTTTGCAGCGATCCGGACGATATGTTCCCGTTTGAATCGGTCGCGTAAACCAATGTCCATGCCTGCGCAGATCCGGCAGCCAAAGCGAGTGTGGCGATCGCTGCAATTTTACCAATGATCATTATTCCCCCTGTCGTTCAGTTGAAATTTCTCCGAAAAACTGCCATGAGCTGATCGTGCAAGCATGCCATGCAGCGCCCCATGCGAGCAGCCTCGCAAGCAGCATCAGGAGCGATGCGACTCATTGCGATGGAGCCCACGGATCGATCCTAGCAAAAATTTTTTTCAGAAAAATAGACCGCTTGCGACACATTCACTTCGATCAATAACATTAACAAGAAGCTCATGTAATCTCTCAGCAGGCTGTTCATCCGCGGCCGATCTGGAAGATGGGGTTACTAAGCCAACCCAGCCCCCGGAGCCCAGGATGGACCTGCATAAACATGCGGTTTGAGCCCGCGAGGTCGAGCATTGCTGGTGGACCGTATCCTGGTGCAGGGTTTGCGCGTGGCGGCGGCGGCGTATGCGGCAGGGGTCAGCGTGCGCACGGCCTACAAGTGGCTCAGGCGATTCAAGGAAGAAGGGACGCCAGGGCTGATGGATCGCCCCTCGCGGCCACGTCGTTGCCCGCACGCCACCCCGCAGCCCATTGTCGATCAGGTACTTGAGCAACGCCGCTGCCGGCAAAACTACCGTCAGATTGCCTGGCAGCTTCGAGCGTGTTCTAACCGAAAATGGTGCCTGCTACGAATCCCGTCGCTTCCGCGGCCTGGTACGCAGGCTCGGCATGCGTCACCTGCGCACCAAGCCCTATACCCCGCGTACCAACGGCAAAGCCGAGCGACTCGTACAGACCAGCCTGGGCGAATGGACCTACGCGGGGCCTTACCTCAACTCCCAACAGCGCGCCGATGCCTTCCCCGACTGGGCGCACCACGACAACTGGCAGCGCCCTCACGCCAGCCTCGGATACCTGCCGCCCATCTCCCGTATCCCAATGAACAACGTAGTGGGTTTACACACAGTGGATACGCCCAACCCGTCGGCGCGGACCGCGGCAAACATCTATCGGCATGCTTATTGCATCATCAGGGGATTGCTCCGCTCGATCGCGACTGCGCTCGCTGCCGAATCCGCCCCCTTCGACACGGTCCATCGTTCATGCCCCACCCGCCCCTGGTCAGCGTGGTCATGCCGGCCTACAAGCTGCGCTACTTCGAGCAGGCGCTCGACAGCGTGCTGGCCCAGACCTATCCGGCGCTGGAACTGGTCATCTGCGACGACAACCCCACCGAGGCGATCGCCGAGGTGGTGGAACGCCGCGCCGCGATGGCCCCGTTCCCGATCCGCTATCACCGCAATCCGGAGCGCTACGGCGAACTCGGCAGCACCGCGCGCGCCATCGCGCTTGCCCAGGGCGAGTACGTCAAGTTCCTGCACGACGACGACGTGCTGGCGCCGGATTGCGTGGCCGCGCTGGTCGCGGCGATGCAGAGTGCACCGAACGTCCTGCTGGCGTCCTCGCGGCGGCAGCGCATCGACAGCCACGGCGCGCCGCTGGAGGACATCCACGCCACTGCCTTCCCGTTCGCCGGCGATGTGCTGCTGGACGGGCCGGAGCTGCTGTCGTTCCTGGCCGACCACACCATCAACTTCGTCGGCGAGCCCAGCTGCGTGCTGTGCCGGCGCAGCGACCTGCTGGAGATCGGCGACGAACTGATGACGCTGGCCGGCAAGGTCATCAACTGGGTCGGCGACCTGGCGCTGTACGCCAAGCTGCTGCACCGCGGCCATCTGGCGCTGCTGGCAAAGCCGCTGACCGGCTTCCGGGTGTCTGAGGAGCAATACAGCCAGGCCGGCCGCGACCAGCCCGGCATTGGCGACCAGGGGCACGCCAATTTCCGCCAGGGCGTGCGCGCCATGGGCTGGTACCGCGGCGATGGCGACGTCCGCCAGGTCACGGTGACGCCGCTGGGCGGCGGCCCCGGCACGCCGGTGGACCTGCTGCAGGCGATCCAGGACGCCTACGCGCGGGTCTGCGTACAGGCGACGCTGCACGACTGGCAGGCGCGGCGGACGGTGACGCCCGCGCAACGCGACCTTCTCGACGCGCGCCTGGACGCCCTCGGCGGCGCGCCGCGGCTGGCCGTGCTGGTCGACGCACGCGGCGCCGACCGTGCCGCGCTGGACGCCACGCTGGACAGCCTGCTGCTGGAGGGCGCGCCGTTCGCGCAGGTGCAGGCGCTGGTGCTGGGCGACGCCCCCCTCCCCGCGTGGCCGGACCCGCGGGTCCGGATCCTGCCCCCGCTGCCGGCCGAGGCCGATGCCGCGGCGCTGTCCGCCGCGCTGGACGCCTCGCCGGCCAGCGACTGGTGCCTGCGCGTGGTCGCAGGCAGCCGTTTCTACGCCGGCGGCCTGCTGCGGCTCCTGCTGGAACTGGCGCAGCAGCCGCAGTGCAACGCACTGTATGCGGACGAATGGCTGGCCGTGGACGCGGACACCCTGGCGCCGCTGCTGCGGCCCGACCCGGACCTGGACCTGCTGTTGGGCAATCCGCTGGTCACCGCCGGGCACTGGGTGTTCCGCCGCGCCACGGTGCAGGCGCTGGGCGGCTTCGATCCGGCCTACGACGGCGCCAGCGAATTCGAGCTGATCCTGCGCCTGTTCCTGCGCGACGGCGGCGACGGCATCGTGCACCTGCCCGAGCCGCTGCTGGTCGCCACGCCGGCCAGCGCCGAGGCCGGCGGTCCGGCTCGCCAGCGCGCGATCGCCGCGCACCTGCAGGCCCGCGGCTATCCGCAGGCCACGGTCGAGCCGTTGCCGGGCGGCCTGTTCCGCATCGACTACGGCCACCCCGCGCAGCCACCGGTCTCGATCGTGCTGTTGGCGCAGGACAATCTGCCGTCACTGCAGCGCGCGGTGGTCAGCCTGCTCGAACAGACCGCCTACCCCGCCTACGAACTGCTGCTGGTGGACAACGCCAGCCACGCCCCGGAGATCACCGCGTGGATGCAGGCCGTGGCCGAGCTGGGCAACGGCCGCATCCGCGTGTTCGCGCTGGAACAGCGGGTGTGCCAGGCCGAGGCGCACAACCTCGCCGCCACCCAGGCGCAAGGCGAGTACCTCTTGTTCCTGGACGCCGACAGCGCCGCGGTGCAGGACGGCTGGCTGCACGCACTGATGAACCACGCGCAGCGGCCCGAAGTCGGCATCGTCGGCGCCAAGGGCGTGTCTGCCGACGGCCGCATCACCCATGCCGGCCTGCTGCCGGGCCTGCTGGCCGGCGCCGGCCACGCCTTCGCCGGCGAGGCGATGGCGCAGCCGGGCTACATGGGCCGGCTGCAGGTGGCACACCGCTACAGCGCGGTGTCGGCGCATTGCCTGCTGGTGCGGCGGGCGCTGTTCGAGCACCTGTCCGGCTTCGACACGGCCGGCTTCGCCGCCGGCGGCGCCGACGTGGACCTGTGCCTGCGCGCCGCGGCGACAGGCGCCTGGACCGTGTGGACGCCGCAGGCGCTGCTGCTGCAGCCGGCCCCGGCCACGCGCAGCGAGGCGGCCGACGAGGCGCTGCTGCAGCGCTGGCTGCCGGCACTGGCGCAGGATCCGGCGTATTCGCCGAGCCTGGGCCTGGACCGGCCCGGCGGTTTCCAGTTGACCGAGTCCGAATTCTCCTGGCAGCCGCTGGCCTGGAAACCGCTGCCGCGGGTGCTGGCCCATCCCGGCGACACCTTCGGCAGCGGCCAGTACCGGGTGATCCAGCCATTCCAGGCGCTGGCCGCGGCCGCGCAGATCGACGGCCTGTACTACGCGCGCCTGCTCGACCCGGTGGAGCTGCAGCGCATCGGCGCCGACGTGGTGGTGCTGCAGCGCCGCGTCGGCGACGCGGAACTGGCGCGGATGGAGCGCATGCGCCGTTTCGGCCCCGCCTTCATGGTCTACGAGCTGGACGACTACCTGCCGAACCTGCCGTTGAAGAGCGCGCATCGCGAGCACATGCCCAAGGACGTGCTGCGCTCGCTGCGGCGCGCCGCCACGCTGGTGGACCGGGTCACCGTCTCCACGCCGGACCTGGCCGAGGCGCTGGCCGGCCTGCACGGCGACATCCGCGTGGTGCGCAACCGGCTGGAGCCGCAGCTGTGGGGCGCGCTGGCGCCGCCGGCGGCATCCGCCTCGGCCAAGCCACGGGTCGGCTGGGCCGGCGGGCTTAGCCACACCGGCGACCTGGAACTGATCGCCGACGTGGTGCAGGCGCTGGCCGGCGAGGTGCACTGGGTGTTCATGGGCCTGTGCCCGGAGCGGCTGCGCCGGCATGTGCACGAGGTGCACGCGGGCGTGGACTTCGCCCGCTATCCGCAGGCGCTGGCCGCACTGGGCCTGGACCTGGCGCTGGCGCCGCTGGAAGACAACCTGTTCAATCGCTGCAAGAGCAACCTGCGCCTGCTCGAGTACGGCGCCTGCGGCTATCCGGTGGTGGCCAGCGAGCTGCCGCCCTACCGCGATGGCGCGCTGCCGGTCACCCTGGTCAAGAATCGCTTTCGCGACTGGGTCAATGCGATCCGCGCGCACCTGGCCGACGCCGACGCACGCACCGCCGCCGGCATGGCCCTGCGCGCGACGGTGCAGCGCGACTGGTTGCTGCAGGGCGCCAATCTGCAGGAGTGGCGGGCGGCCTGGCTGCCGGACTGAGTCGGCCCCCTCGTCCACCGTGAGGCCGCCGCGCGGCACCCGCGTCCGACCGTGACGCGGCGCACGGCGTCAACCTGCCGACACCTTGCCGGCGCGCGGTCCGTGCCGGCCGTGCCGCCGGCGCCAGGAACCCGTCACCGGGTGCCGGCCTTCCCCGCGCATGCCTGTCCGGAGGCTGCGCGACAGGTGAGTGCCGTTTCGGCACACCGCTTGCATTGCATACGGGCAAGCCGTCTCCCGGCAGGGACTTCACCGTATGAGCGACTCCATCAGCTCCATCCTTTCGCAGATCCGCAGCTACCAGGGCCAGGTCGGCCAGGCGGCGCAGACGCGGGTGGGCGATGTCGGCCGCAGCAATGCGATCGAAGGCCTGGGCGGCAGCCAGGGCGTGCAGGGCCCGAGCTTCACCGAGACCCTGCGCAACGCGATCGGCGGCGTGAACGAGGCCCAGCAGAAGTCCGGCGACCTCGCCAAGGCCTTCGAACTGGGCGACCCCAGCGCCGACCTGGCCAAGGTGATGCTGGCCGCGCAACAGTCCCAGGTGGCGTTTCGCGCTACCGTGGAAGTCCGCAACCGACTCGTCCAGGCGTACCAGGACGTGATGAACATGCCGCTGTAAGGGTAGAAGACGATGGCGCTTGCGATCAGCAAAGACACATTCAACAGCGAAAAGGCCGGGGCCTGGTTCGACCGCCTGCAGAGCCTGCAGCTCACCCGGCGCATCGGCCTGATGGCGATGATCGCGGTGGCCGTGGCCGCCGGCCTGTTCGTGTTCTTCTGGTCGCAGAAGCCGGCCTACACGCCCCTGTACACCGGCCTGGACGAGAAGGGCACGGCCGAGGCCACCGATCTGCTGCGCACCGCGCAGATTCCGTTCAAGCTCGACCAGGCCACCGGTGCGATCACCGTGCCGGAGGACAAGCTGTACGACGCGCGGCTGAAGCTGGCCGGCGCCGGCCTGACCGACAACGGCAACATGGGCTTCGAGGTGATGGAGAAGGATCCCGGCTTCGGGGTCAGCCAGTTCGTGGAGAACGCGCGCTACCAGCACGCTCTGGAAACCGAACTGGCGCGCACCATCGCCAGCCTGCGCCCGGTGCGCGAGGCGCGGGTGCACCTGGCCATCCCCAAGCCGAGCGCGTTCACCCGCCAGCGCGAGGCCGCCAGCGCCTCGGTGGTGCTGGAACTGCGCGGCGGCACCACCCTGGAACGCAACCAGGTCGATGCGATCGTCAACATGGTCGCCTCCAGCATCCCCGACCTGGCGCCGGACCGCGTCACCGTGGTCGACCAGAGCGGGCGCATGCTGACCATCGCCGACCCCAACAGCGACGCCGCGCTCAACGCCGCCCAGTTCGACCAGGTGCGGCGCCAGGAAAGCGCCTACAACCAGCGCATCCGCGAACTGCTGGAGCCGATGACCGGCCCGGGCCGGGTCAACCCGGAAGTGAACGTGGACATGGACTTCTCGGTGGTCGAGGAAGCGCGCGAGCTGTACAACGGCGACCCGCCGAAGCTGCGCAGCGAGCAGGTCAGCGACAGCAGCACCAGCACCAGCGGTCCGCAGGGCGCGCCCGGCGCGACCAGCAACTCGCCGGGCAGCGCGCCGGGCCAGCCGGGCGCCACCGGCGCCCCGCCCGCCGCGGGCACCGCCGGCACCCAGCAGGCCGCCGCCGCGACCCCGACCGAAAGCTCCAAGAGCGCCACCCGCAACTACGAGCTGGACCGCACCCTGCAGCACACCCGGCAGCCGGCCGGGCGGATCAAGCGCGTCTCGGTGGCGGTGCTGGTGGACCACGTGATGCGGCCGGGCGCCAAGGGCAAGATGACCGAGCAGGCGCTCAGCGCCGCCGAGCTGACCCGCATCGAAGGCCTGGTCAAGCAGGCGGTGGGCTTCAACGCCGAACGCGGCGACACCGTCTCGGTGATGAACGCCCCGTTCGTCCGCCAGGCCCCGGAAGCGGCCGACAAGCCCGGTTGGTGGGAAGATCCGCGGGTGATGAACGTCGCGCGTCTGGTGCTGGGTGCGGCGGTGGTGCTGGCGCTGCTGTTCGGCGTGCTGCGCCCGGCGCTGCGCCAGATCGCCGGTCCGGCGCCGGCCGCGTCGGTGGGCCACGACCGCGACGGCAACGAGCCGCGCGACGCCAAGCTGTCGATGCTCGACGACGACAACCCGCTGCTGCCGTCGCTGGGCGAGGACACCGCCAGCCTCAGCGGCGGCGCTGGCGGCAACCCCGCCATCGCCCTGCCCGACGCCTACGAGGAACGGTTGCGTCAGGCCCGCGAAGCGGTCAAACAGGATTCCAAGCGCGTGGCGCAGGTCGTGAAGGGATGGGTCGCCAGTGAAGCCTGATGCGAATGCAATGAATGGCACCCAGCGCGCTGCCGTGCTGCTGCTGTCGCTCGGCGAGGCCGACGCGGCCGAGGTGCTCAAGCACATGGACCCCAAGGAGGTGCAGAAGATCGGCATCGCCATGGCGACGCTGAGCGGCATCTCGCGCGATCAGGTCGAGAAGGTCATGGAGGAGTTCAACGCCGAGCTGGGCAGCAAGACCTCGCTGGGCGTGGGCGCCGACGACTACATCCGCAACGTGCTGGTGCAGGCGCTGGGCGCCGACAAGGCCGGCAGCCTGATCGACCGCATCCTGCTGGGCCGCAACACCACCGGCCTGGACACCCTGAAGTGGATGGACCCGCGCTCCATCGCCGACCTGGTGCGCAACGAGCATCCGCAGATCATCGCCATCGTGATGGCGCACCTGGACAGCGACCAGGCCGCCGAGGCGCTGAAGCTGCTGCCCGAGCGCACCCGCGCCGACGTGCTGATGCGCATCGCCACGCTCGACGGCATCCCCCCGCACGCGCTCAACGAGCTCAACGAGATCATGGAGCGGCAGTTCTCCGGCAACCAGAACCTGAAGTCGTCCAACGTGGGCGGGGTCAAGGTCGCGGCCAACATCCTCAACTTCCTGGACAGTGGCTCGGACCAGGGCGTGCTGTCGGCGATCAGCAAGATCGACGCCGACCTGGGCAGCCGCATCCAGGACCTGATGTTCGTGTTCGACAACCTGGTGGAGCTGGACGACCGCGGCCTGCAGACCATGCTGCGCGAAGTCAGCGGCGACCGGCTCGGCCTGGCCCTGCGCGGCGCCGACATCAAGGTGCGCGACAAGATCACCAAGAACATGTCCCAGCGCGCCGCCGAGATCCTGCTGGAAGACATGGAAGCGCGCGGCCCGGTGCGCCTGTCCGACGTGGAAGCCGCGCAGAAGGAGATCCTGGCGATCGTGCGGCGCCTGGCCGACGAAGGCGTGATCAGCCTGGGCGGTAGCGGTGCGGAGGCCATGGTATGAACGGCAACGTGGTGCGCTGGCTGGCGCCGGAACTCGATGCCCCGTCCGCGCTGGCGGCGCTGCCCTACGAAGACGCGCTGCCGGACGAGCCGGTGCTGCGTCCGCCGAGCCTGGAGGAGATCCAGGCGATCGAGGCCGCGGCCCAGCACGAAGGCTTCGAACGCGGCCACGCCGAGGGTCTGGCCCAGGGCCAGGCCGAGATCCGCCGCCTCACCGCACAGATCGAAGGCATCCTGGACAACTTCTCGCGGCCGCTGGCGCGGCTGGAGAACGAGGTCGTCGGCGCGCTCGGCGAGCTGGCCGTGCGCATCGCCGGCAGCCTGGTCGGCCGCGCCTACCAGGCCGACCCGGTGCTGCTGTCGGAACTGGTCGCCGAGGCGCTGGACGCGGTCGGCGGCGCGCGCCGCGACGTCGAGGTGCGCCTGCACCCGGACGACATCGCCGCGCTGACCCCGCTGCTGACGCTGATGGATCAGGGCATCCGGCTGGTGCCGGACCTGAGCCTGAGCCGCGGCGACCTGCGCGTGCACGCCGAATCGGTGCGCATCGACGGCACCCTCGAGGCGCGCCTGCGCGCGGCCCTGGAAACGGTGATGCGCAAGTCCGGAGCGGGCCTGTGAGCGCGCTGTCCGGCACCCACCCCGCCGACTGGCTGGATGCGCGCAACCTGCGCCTGGCCGGCCGCCTCGGCAAGCTCGATCTGGACGTGGCCGCCGGCCGCGGCCTGATCCGCGAAGGCATCCTGCGCCGCGCGGTCGGCCTGACTCTGGAAGCGGTCGGTTGCGAGGCGCCGATGGGCGCCACCTGCAAGGTCGAGGTCGACGGCGGCTGGGTCGACGCGGAAGTGGTCGGCTTCTCCGGCGACCGCACCTCGCTGATGCCCAGCGCCGAAACCCACGGCCTGCTGCCCAACGCGCGGGTGGTGCCGCTGCACCGCCGCGGCGGCGTCGAAGTGGGCGAAGGCCTGCTCGGCCGGGTGATCGACTCGGACGGCGTGCCGCTGGACGGCAAGGGCCCGATCCGCGCCGAAGGCTCGGTGGGCATGGCCGGCGTGTCGATCAACCCGCTGGCGCGCGAACCGATCACCACCCCGCTGGACGTGGGCGTGCGCGCGATCAACGCGCTGCTGCCGATCGGCCGCGGCCAGCGCGTGGGCCTGTTCGCCGGCTCCGGCGTCGGCAAGTCCACCCTGCTGGGCATGATGACCCGCTACACCGCCGCCGACGTGATCGTGGTCGGGCTGATCGGCGAACGCGGCCGCGAAGTGCGCGATTTCGTCGAGACCACCCTGGGCGAGGAAGGCCTGCGCCGCGCCGTGGTGGTCGCCGCCCCCGCCGACCGCCCGCCGCTGGCGCGCCTGCACGGCGCTTACCGCGCCACCGCCATCGCCGAGTGGTTCCGCGACCAGGGCCTGAACGTGCTGCTGCTGATGGACTCGCTGACCCGCTTCGCCCAGGCCCAGCGCGAGATCGGCCTGTCGGTGGGCGAGCCGCCGACCACCCGCGGCTATCCGCCGTCGGTGTTCGCCAAGCTGCCGGCGCTGGTCGAACGCGCCGGCAACGGCGCCAAGGGCCGCGGCTCGATCACCGCCTTCTACACCGTGCTCACCGAAGGCGACGATCCGCAGGACCCGATCGCCGATGCCGCGCGCGCCATCCTCGACGGCCACATCCTGCTGTCGCGGCGCGTCGCCGACAGCGGCCTGTACCCGGCCATCGACGTCGAGTCCTCGGTCAGCCGCGTGGTCCAGGACATCGCCGACGAGCCGTGGCGCCTGCGCATCCGCTCGCTGAAGCGGTTGGTGGCCGCGTACTCGGCCAACCGCGACCTGATCACCATCGGCGCCTACCAGCGCGGCAACGATCCGGCCGTGGACGAAGCGCTGGAGCGCTGGCCGGAGATCATGGAATTCCTCGGACAGGACGTCGCCAAAGCCGCAGATCTGCCCCACAGCCAGGCCGCCCTCAAGCGCCTGGTCGACCGCGAGAACTAAGCCATGATGCAATCGCAACGTCTCGATCCCCTGCTCCGCCGCGCCCAGCAGCACGAAGACGAGGTCGCGCGCGATCTCGCCGAGCGCCAGCGCGCCCTGGCCACCCACGAGTCGCGGCTGGAGGAACTGCGCCGCTACGCCGAGGAGTACGCCAACAGCCAGATGGCGGCGACCAGCCTGGCGCAACTGGCCAACCGCCGCGCCTTCCTGGACCGGCTGGAGAGCGCGGTGCAGCAGCAGTGCCAGACCGTGGACCGCAACCGCGAAAAGGTGGAGATGGAGCGCAGCCGGCTGCTGCTGGCCAGCCGCGACAAGCAGGTGCTGGAACAGCTCGCGGCCAGCTACCGCGCGCAGGAACGCAAGGTCGACGACCGCCGCAGCCAGCGCGAGATGGACGACCTGGGCGCGCGCCGCGCGCGCCTGGCGGCCACCGCCGACGAACACGATGACGGAGACGGACGATGAACAACGCGCTTTCCGCGCTGGGCGGCAGTGGCCGCGCCAGCCAGATCGGCGGCGGCAACGACACGCAGGGCACCGACCGCGCCGGCGGCAAGGACAAGGACTTCGCCAAGCTGCTCGGCGGCGGCGGCGGCTCGGCGCGTACCACCGCGCCCAAGCCCGCCGCCCGCGAGACGCCCAAGCCGGCGCAGAACGCCGGCAAGGACCAGGCGGACAAGCGTCCGGCCGCCGCGGACGACACCGCCAGCGGCCCCGCGCGCACCGCGCAGGCCGGCGACAAGGTCGCCCAGGACGCCGAGAAGAGCAGCACCGAGACCAAGGCCTCGGGCAGCGACAAGGGCAAGGCCAAGACCGAAGACAAGCACGAGGACGCCAAGCCCGACGACAGCGCCTGGCCGCCGGCCGGGCTGGCCGGCATCGGCCTGGGCCTGCTGCCGGCGATCGGCGCGGCGGTGCTGCCGGCGGCCACCGCGACCCCGCTGGGCGCAGCGGCCGGGCTGGCGGTCGGCGTCGCCGGCGCCGTGGCCAACGGCGTGGGCGCCCTGCTCGGCGGCGACGCCGCGGCCCAGACCGCGGCCGGCGCCACCGATCCGACTGCCGCCACCGCCGGCACTGCCGCGACGGCCGGCACCGCCCCGGCCTCCGCGGCCGGCGGCTTCGGCGCGATGCTGTTGGCGCAGGCCGGGTCCGCCGACAAGGCGAGCGGCGCCGACACCGCGGCGCCGTTGGCGGCGCTGGCCGCCATCGCCGCCGCGGCCGGCGGCAAGAGTGGCGAGAGCGGCGACGCCGCGCCCGCCGCCGATCCCAGCGCGATCGTGCCGACCGCGGCGGCGGCCCCGCTGCACGCCACGGCGCGGCTGGCCGATCCGCAGCCGTTCACCGGCTCGCCCACGCCGACCCCGAACCTGCACGGCAACCAGTTCGACGAGGAACTGGGCGCGCGCATCAGCTGGCTGGCCGACCAGAAGATCGGCCACGCCCACATCAAGCTCAATCCGGCCGAGCTCGGCCCGGTCGAAGTGCGCCTGCACATGGCCGGCGACCAGGTCAACGCCAGCTTCAGCAGCAACCAGGCCGACGTGCGCCAGGCCCTCGAGAACAGCCTGCCGCGCCTGCGCGACATGCTCGGCCAGCACGGCTTCCAGCTCGGCCAGGCCGACGTCGGCCAGCAGCAGCCGCAGCAACAGCAGGCCAATGCGCAGGGCACGCCGCAGGGCGGCGGCCGCAGCGGCGGCGAGCTCGCCGACGACCTGTCCGGCAGCGTCGGGATTCCGGCGGTGGTGTTGCGCCAGCGCGGTCTGCTCGACGCCTACGCCTGACGATCCGGGGCGCGCCGCCGCCCCTTCACGGCGATCGAGGGAGTGGGACGGGTCTCGGCCTCGACGTTCGTCGGAAGGATACGTCGGGGTTGAGGCCCCTCCGCTGGGCCCGATCCCCTCTCCCACAACGGTCTCGGCCCGCGCCGGCATGGCGCGCAGCGGCGCCGTCAAACACCCGGCGCGCCAGGCGCCCGGTTTCGGCACGGCGATTGCATCCTCAGGGGCAGACCCCCTTCAGGAGCCCGCTCAGTGTCAGCCGCCGACAAATCCAAGAAAGACGCCAAGGACGCCCCGGAAGGCGGCAAGTCGAAGAAGAAGCTGCTGATCATCGTCGTCGCGGCGGTGCTGGTGCTGGGCGGCGGCGGTGCCGGCGCGTTCTTCTTCCTGAAGAAGCCCGAGGGCGGCCACGCCAAGGCCGAGGAAAAGACCGCCGAGATCCCCAAGCCGGCGCAGTACTTCGCGATGGACCCGGCGTTCGTGGTCAATCTCAACGGCGGCGCGGAAGACGGCCCGCATTACCTGCAGCTGGAAGTGCAGCTGATGACCCGCGACCCGGAAGAACTGAAGCTGATCACCGAGAACGCCCCGGCGATCCGTGCACACCTGCTGATGCTGTTCTCGCAGGTGCAGGCGCAGGACATCGCCAACATCGATGGGCGCAAGAAGCTGCAGGCCGCGGCGCTGGCCGACGCGCAGAAGCTGATGACCGCCGAGACCGGCAAGAAGTGCGTGGAAGAACTCCTGTTCACCAGCTTCGTCACCCAGTAAAGGCGCTGCCGCGATGACCGACCTGCTCTCCCAAGACGAGATCGATGCCCTGCTGCATGGCGTCGACGCGGGCGTGGTGGACACCGAGCCGGCGCCGCCGGAGCCGGGCGAAGCGCGCAGCTACGACTTCTCCAGCCAGGACCGGATCATCCGTGGGCGCATGCCGACCCTGGAGATGGTCAACGAACGCTTCGCGCGCCTGTGGCGGATCGGGCTGTTCAACCTGATCCGGCGCTCGGCCGACCTGTCGGTGCGCGGCATCGACCTGATCAAGTTCAACGACTACATGCACTCGCTGTACGTGCCGAGCAACCTGAACCTGATCAAGTTCAAGCCGCTGCGCGGCACCGGCCTGATCGTGTTCGAGCCGACCCTGGTGTTCACCGTGGTCGACAACTTCTTCGGCGGCGACGGCCGCTACCCCACCCGCATCGAGGGCCGCGAGTTCACTCCGACCGAGATGCGGGTGATCCAGCTGATGCTCAAGCAGACCTTCGCCGACCTGGCCGAAGCCTGGGCGCCGGTGATGGAGGTGGAGTTCGAGTACCTCAATTCCGAGGTCAACCCGCACTTCGCCAACATCGTCACCCCGCGCGAGTACGTGGTGGTCAGCCGCTTCCACGTGGAGCTGGAAGGCGGCGGCGGCGAGATCCACGTGACCCTGCCGTACTCGATGCTGGAGCCGATCCGCGAACTGCTCGACGCCGGCATCCAGAGCGACCGCGTGGACCGCGACGAGAGCTGGAACATCATGCTGCGCGAGCAGCTGTTCGGCTCGGAGGTGACCATTTCCAGCGTGCTGGCGCAGAAACAGATGAGCCTGCGCGAGCTGACCCGGCTGAAGATCGGCGACGTGCTGCCGATCGACCTGCCCAAGCAGGTTCCGCTG
Organism: Xanthomonas sp. LMG 12462; assembly: GCF_009192885.1. Classification (NCBI taxonomy): domain Bacteria; kingdom Pseudomonadati; phylum Pseudomonadota; class Gammaproteobacteria; order Lysobacterales; family Lysobacteraceae; genus Xanthomonas; species Xanthomonas sp. LMG 12462. The sequence goes on from NZ_NMPP01000051.1 coordinate 45,107, forward strand.
TGCGTGGAGAACATCCCGGTGTTCACCGGCGAGTTCGGCATCTCGCACGGCCAGAACGCGGTGAAGATCACCGCCACCCATCCCCCCGGCGCGCTGCGCCGCCGCCCCGCTCCCCAGGAAGACCTGCCATGACCCAGACCGATCCCACCCAGCCGGCGCCGGCCCAGTTCGACAGCCTGCAGCCGGACGCCGTGGCCGAATCCAACGACCTGAACCTGGACGTGATCCTGGATGTGCCGGTGACGCTGTCGCTGGAAGTCGGCCGCAGCCGCATCCCGATCCGCAACCTGCTGCAGCTCAACCAGGGCTCGGTGGTGGAGCTGGAGCGCGGCGCCGGCGAGGCGCTGGACGTCTACGTCAACGGCACCCTGATCGCGCACGGCGAAGTGGTGACCATCAACGACCGCTTCGGCGTGCGCCTGACCGACGTGGTCAGCCCCAGCGAGCGCATCCGGAGACTGCGGTGAGCCTGCTGCTCGCCGTCGCCGCGCAGGCTGCCACGCAGACCGCAAGGCACGGCACGGGCGTCGGCAACGCGGCGCCATCGGCGCCCAGCCTGCTCGGCGCGGTGTTCGCGCTGCTGCTGGTGCTGGGTCTGATCCTGGCCATGGCCTGGGTGCTCAAGCGCCTGCCCGGCAGCGGCTTCCGCCCGGCGCAAGGCCTGCGCGTGGTCGCCAGCCTGGCGGTCGGCGCCAAGGAGCGGGTGGTGGTGGTCGAGGTCAACGGCGAACAGCTGCTGCTCGGCGTCTCGCCCGGCGGGGTACGCACCTTGCATCAGCTGCCCGAGCCGCTGCCGCAGGCGCCTGCGCCGACCCTGCCCTCGATCAAGCCGTTCAAGCAGCTTCCCGATTTCGCCCAGCTTCTGGCGCAGAAGCTGCGCAAGGACAAATGACCATGCCGTTTTTCTGGAACCGCAACGCCCGCCGGCTGCGCCTGCTGCTGATCCTGCTGACGCTGAGCCTGCTGCCCGCCTTTGCCTGGGCGCAGGCCGCGCAGGCGCCCGCCGCCACGCCGACCGCGCAGAATCCGCAGAACGCCGCGCCCACCCTGCCCTCGCTGCCGGAGGTCAACGTCGGCAAGATCGGCGGGCAGCCGGTGAGCCTGCCGCTGCAGACCCTGCTGCTGATGACGGCCATCACCCTGCTGCCGTCGCTGCTGCTGGTGCTGACCGCCTTCACCCGCATCACCATCGTGCTCGGCCTGCTGCGGCAGGCGCTGGGCACCGGGCAGACGCCGTCCAACCAGGTGCTGATGGGCCTGGCGCTGTTCCTGACCGCGCTGGTGATGATGCCGGTGTGGGAAAAGGCCTGGGGCCAGGGCATGAGCCCGTATCTCAACGGCCAGATCGATTTCCAGACGGCGTGGACGCTGACCACGCAGCCGCTGCGCGCGTTCATGCTGGCGCAGGTGCGCGAGACCGACCTGATGACCTTCGCCGGCATGGCCGGCAACGGCACCTACAGCGGCCCGGATGCGGTGCCGTTCCAGGTGCTGGTGGCCTCGTTCGTGACCAGCGAGCTGAAGACGGCGTTCGAGATCGGCTTTCTGATCTTCATCCCGTTCGTGATCATCGATCTGGTGGTGGCCAGCGTGCTGATGTCGATGGGCATGATGATGATGTCGCCGATGCTGATCTCGGCGCCGTTCAAGATTCTGCTGTTCGTGCTGGTCGATGGCTGGGTGCTGACGGTCGGCACGCTGGCCGCCAGTTTCAACGGGGTCTGAGGCCATGAGTCCGGAACTGGCGCTGACGGAGTTGCGTGGCGGGTTGATCACGGTGTTGTGGGTGGCGGGGCCGTTGTTGCTGGCGATGTTGGCGGTGGGTGTGGTGATCGGTGTGTTCCAGGCGGCGACGCAGCTCAATGAGCCGACCATTGCGTTCATCGCGAAGGTGGTGGCGTTGACGGCGATGTTGTTTGCGACGGGGAGTATGTTGCTGGCGCATCTGGTGGAGTACACGACGATGCTGTTTCAGCGTATTCCGCATTTGATTGGGTAGCGGGGATGGCTGCGTCTGCCGCTACGCTTTCCAGCGTTTTGATGTCCTTCGTTGTTGGACAGAATCAGCAACGGCTTTCGCATTACGGCGAGCCGTTTGAAAAACAAAAGCTTTCGCCTGGCGGCGAGTCACTTTTCTTTGCTTGTGCAAAGAAAAGTAACCAAAAGAAAGCACACCCCGCCGCAGCGCCCGCTACGCGGGTTCGCTCCGCTGACGGGATTTTCGGACGGGGCATCCTGCCCCGGCCGAAAACGGCGCACATCCTTGTGCGCCGCCCCCCTACGGGGGGTTTTGCCCGCCATCTCCACCGCTGCGGAGGGGACCCGGTGGATCAAGGGCAAAACAACAGCAAAAACAACGGCAAAAACAACGGCAACGGCAACGGCAAAAGCGATAGCTGCGGGCATGGCGGCTATATCTTTGGCCGCGCTACCCGTCGTGCGGTGTCTGGTGCCGTTCGCGTGTTCGTCGGTCCGCCTTCGGCTGCAAACCGCTCGCGTCTGGCAGTTGGTGCTGGCCGTTCATTCGTGATGTCTGCCGGGGTCTCGGGCTGATGGATGCCGCCACGCAAATGGTCGTCGATGGGTCGCGGGCGTTCGCGATGATCGGGGCGGTGCTGTGGACGATGCTGCGGATCGGGGCGATGTTGACGGTGATGCCGATGGTCGGGAGCAAGGCGGTGCCGGGGCGGGTGCGGGTGATCCTGGCCGGGACGCTGGCCATCGCGCTGGCGCCGATCCTGCCGCCGGTGCCGGATTGGGACGGGTTCAATGCCGCGGTGGTGCTCAGCGTGGCGCGGGAGCTGGCGGTGGGGGCCAGCATGGGCTTCATGCTGCGGATGATCTTCGAGGCCGGGGCGATGGCCGGGGAACTGGTCTCACAGAGCACCGGCCTGGGCTTCGCGCAGATGGCCGATCCGCTGCGCGGGGTCAACTCGCCGGTGATCGGCCAGTGGTTCTATCTGGCCTTCGGCATGATGTTCTTCACCGCCAACGGGCATCTGGCGGTGGTGTCGCTGCTGGTGGACAGCTACAAGGCGCTGCCGATCGGCACCGCGCTGCCCGATGCGCAGGCCATGGCCTCGGTGGCGCCTAACTTCTTCATGAGCATCATGCGCGGGGCGGTGACCCTGGCGCTGCCGGTCATGGTGGCGATGATGGCGGTGAACCTGGCCTTCGGCGCGCTGGCCAAGGCGGCGCCGTCGCTGAACCCGATCCAGCTCGGCCTGCCGGTGGCGGTGGTGCTGGGCCTGGCGCTGCTGGCGGTGCTGGTCGGTGAGATGGGGGCGCCGGTGCAGCGGCTGTTCGATGCCGCCTTCAACGCCGCGCGCGCGCTGACCGCCTAGCCGGCGCTCAAGCTGCGCCGCGACGCGGCCGATACCGACGGCAGGCTACCGTTGGCGGGCCAGGATGGGCGGCGGCAGCGCCGACCGTCCCGGATCCCGTCGATCGCCGCGGTCCGTCCTTCCTTCCATCGCTCGCCGTACGCCATGCCCTATCGCCTGCCAGCGCCCGCTCGTGCCTGCCATCGCCGTGTCCCACGGCGGTGCAGCGGCGGCTGAGCGCGCATGCGCACGATCATGGGTCGATGCCTGTGGGGGCCGCTGTGGCTGCTGCTGTCGGCACTGACCTGCACCGGGGCGACGCAGGCCCAGGTGATCCCGTTGCGGCACTATGCGCAGGAACAAGGCCTGCTCGGCCTGGCCGGCACCTGTCTGCTGCAGCGTCGCGACGGCAGCCTGCTGGTCTGCAGCGAAAGCGGCCTGTATGCCTTCGACGGCGACCAGTTCCAGCAAGTGAAGCTGCAGGGCCACGGCGGCCATTACATCTCCGATGCCGCCGAGGACGCCCAGCGGCGGCTGTGGGTGGCCACCTTCGATGCGATCTACGTGGACGATGGCTCGCCGGCCGGCTGGATGCCGCTGGAGCACGGCAGCCTGCCCTCGCATCGCCCGCTCAACCGCCCGCGCCTGGCCGCGCCGGCCTGGGGCACGGTGGTGCTGGACGACCACCGCCTGCTGCGCGCGGTGCGCAAGGCCGATGCGAAAGGATGGGAGCTGCAGCCCCTGTTCGATGCGGCGACGATGGCGCGGCAACCGGAACTGGCCGACATCCACGACCTGTTCGTCGTCGACGACACACTGTGGCTGGGCTGCGCCAAGGCCTTGTGCCGCATCGATGCCGACGGTCGCGCCACCCGTTACGACCAGGCCCAGGGCCTGCCCCCCGAATTCTGGCGCAATGCGGTGCGCGACCGCGACGGGAATCTGTGGGTCGTCGGCAGCCGCAAGGTGATGCGGCTGCAGGCCGGCGCGACGCGCTTCCAGGAGCAGACACCCCCCGGGCTGGACGGACCGGCCCTGGTGACCTGGCGCACGCCGATCCTGCTGGACCCGCAGCACCGCGTGCTGGTGCGGACCAACCAGGGCCTGGCGCGCTGGGAACAGGGGCGCTGGCGCAGTTTCGACCGTCGCAACGGCCTGCCCGAGGGCAGCATCGTCGCCATGCACTTCGACCAGGCCGGCGACCTGTGGCTGAGCATGGATGGCGAAGGCGTGCTGCGCTGGAACGGCTACGGCTGGATCGAGAACTGGGATGTGTCGCAGGGCATCAGTCGCGCGCCGACCTGGAGCATCCAGCGCACCCAGCGCGGCGACCTGCTGGTCGGTAACGAGGGCGGCGTCGACCGCCTGCGCGAGGATGGCCGCTTCCAGCGCTGGCCCAGCGACAACGGCACGCAGATGATCGGCCTGCAACGCGCCGCGGACGGCACGCTGTGGAGCATCGGCTCGGTCGGTGCGCTGCGCCGATACGACGCGCAGGGCCGGCTGCTGCGCGCCTACCCGCCGCTGGACGGCATCGCCAAACAGCTGTTCGTGGATGCGAGCGGCCGGGTGTGGATCCTCAGCAACCGCGGGGTGTATCTGCTGGCGGCGGCCGACGCCGACGCGGTGCCGCAGAAGGTGCAGGCGCTGCCCGGTGGCGAGTATTCGGACATCCAGCAGCGTGGCGACGGCAGCGTGCTGGCGGTGGGTATGACCGGCGTGTTCCGACTGCGTGGCGAGACCTGGACGCCGATCCGGCTGGTCGTGGATGGTGCGCCGGCGCAACCCGTGCTCAGCAAGCTGCTGGTCCTGGACGATGACCAGGCCTGGGCCAGCCTGTATGGACCCGGGGCCTGGCAAGGGCGGCTCGACGGCGACACCCTGTACCTGCAGCCGGCCGATGCGCAGTTGAGCGGCATGCAGCTGTACAGCCTGCGCCGCACCCGCAACGGGTGGATCTGGATCAGCCACAACCAGGGCGTGGACGTCTACGACGGCCGCGCCTGGTCGCGGCTGACGCAGGCGCAGGGGCTGCTCTGGAACGACATGTCCGAATCGGCCTTCCTGGAAGACCACGACGGCTCGGTATGGCTGGGCAGCAGCCGTGGCGTCACCCATCTGCTGGATCCGGCGCGGCTGTTCCCGGCGCAGGCGCCAAGGCTGGCGCTCAAGGAGTTCAGCCGTGCCGGCGCCGCCATCGCCGCGGGCGCGCGCCTGCGCTGGAGCGAAGATCCGCTGCATATCGCGGTCGGCTCGCCGGACCTGTACGACGAGCGCAACCGCATCAGCTTCCGCTATCGCTTCGAGGGCGCACACACCCGCTGGCTGCACACGCCCAACTTCGAGTTCGAGCAACCGCCGCTGGCGCCGGGCCACTACGTGCTGGAGGTGCAGTTGCTGGACGCCTACCGGCGCAGCGCCTCGGCGCCGCTGCGGGTGGCGTTCTCGGTGGCGCCGGTGTGGTGGCGCAGCCAGCCGATGATCGCGCTGTACCTGGTGCTCGGCGGCGGCCTGGCGGTGGCCCTGCTGCACTGGCGCGAACGCCGCCTGCACCAGCGCCAGCGCGAACTGGCCGAACTGGTGGCGCTGCGCACCGAGGAGCTGGAACACGACAAGCGCGAACTGGAGATCGCCCGCGCCGCACTGGCGGTGAAGGCCTCGCACGACGCCCTCACCGGCCTGCTCAACCGCGCCGGCATCCTCGAGGCGCTGGCGGCGCAGATGCGCCGCAGCGACGCCGAGCAGACCCCGCTGGCAGTGGCGATGATCGACCTCGACCACTTCAAGCGGATCAACGACGAACACGGCCACCTGGTGGGCGACGCGGTGCTGATCGAGGTGGCGCGGCGCCTGGGCGCCAACCTGCGCGACGCCGACCTGGTCGGCCGCTACGGCGGCGAGGAACTGTTGGCCGTGCTGCCCGGCTTGCCGCCGAGCTGCGGCGAGCGGCTGCAGGCCCTGCGCGCCACCATCGCCGGGCAGCCGCTGCGCATCGGCGAGCGGCAGTTGGCGATCACCGCCTCGATCGGCGTGGCCTGGTATCGACCGGGCGAACCGCTGCAGCACCTGCTGGCGCGCGCCGACGCGGCGCTGTACCAGGCCAAGCGGCTGGGCCGCGACCGGGTCGAGCTGCAACTCGCCTAGCCACCGCCGCGGCCGAGAGGCGCGGCGGCAGCGCCCGGAATCCGGGCCAGGACCGGCACGGTCCTTGCAGTGCGCAGGGTCGATCCTGGCCGAGCGCACCCCCGATGTCCGAGAGCGAAGAAGGCGCAGAGCGCACAGAACAGCCAACAGACAAACGTCTGCGCGAAGCCCGCGAACAGGGCAACATCCCGCATTCGCGCGAACTGGCGACGGCCGCGGTGTTCAGCGCCGGCGTCTTCGCCCTGATGGGCCTGTCCACCTCCATGGCCGCCGGTGCGGTGGCCTGGCTGAAACAGGCGCTGCGCCCGGACCTGTCGCTGCGCGAGCATCCGCAGGCGATGTTCGGCCATTTCGGCGACTTGCTGCTGAACCTGCTCTGGGTGGTGCTGCCGCTGGTCGGCATCTGCCTGGCGGCCAGCTTCGCCGCGCCGGTGCTGATGGGCACCCTGCGTTTCTCCGGCCAGGCGCTGATGCCCAAGTTCGACCGGCTCAACCCGATGAATGGGCTGAGCCGCATGTACGGCGCCGAGACCATCGTCGAACTGCTCAAGTCGATCCTGCGCATGGGCTTCGTCGGCGGCGCCGCGATGCTGTGCCTGTGGGGCAGCACCGACTTTCTGCGCGGCCTGCTGCTGCAGCCGCTGGAGCAGGCCATCGGCCACGGCCTGGGCTTCACCCTGCGGCTGCTGCTGTACACCGCCGGCGCGCTGGCGCTGCTGGCGGCGATCGACGCGCCCTATCAGAAGTGGAATTACATCCGCAAACTGAAGATGACCCGCGAGGAAGTGCGCCGGGAAATGAAGGAAAACGACGGCAGCCCCGAGGTGAAGGGCCGCATCCGCCAGATGCAGATGCAGATGTCGCAGCGGCGGATGATGGAAGCCGTGCCCAAGGCCGACGTGGTGGTGGTCAACCCCACCCACTATGCGGTGGCGCTGAAGTACGAGAGCGGGCGCATGCGCGCCCCCACCGTGGTGGCCAAGGGCGTGGACGAGATCGCCTTCCGCATCCGCGAGGTCGGCGAGCAGCACCGCGTGGCGGTGATCTCGGCGCCGCCTTTGGCACGCGCCTTGTATAGGGAAGGCCAACTCGGCAAGGAAATTCCCGTGAGACTGTATTCCGCGGTGGCGCAGGTCCTCTCGTACGTCTACACGCTGCGCGCCTGGCGCAGCGGGCCGATGCCGCCGTTGCCGCCGCTGGAAGTGGATGAATTCGCCCCGGGGAGCCAGCCATGAGTCAGCCTGCCGCGCAGATGAACACGCGCAAAGTCATGGACATGATCAAGCACGGGCTCGGCGCCCCGGTGATCGTGTTGCTGATGCTGGCGATGGTGGTGGTGCCGCTGGCCGCGCCGGTGCTGGACGCCCTGTTCACCTTCAACATCGCCATCTCGCTGATGGTGCTGCTGGCGGTGGTGTACGTGAAGCGGCCACTGGAGTTCAGCATCTTCCCGATCGTGCTGCTGATGACCACGATGCTGCGCCTGGCGCTGAACGTGGCCTCCACCCGCGTGATCCTGATCAACGGCCAGGGCGGCCACGGCGCCGCCGGCAAGGTGATCGAGGCCTTCGGCGAATTCGTGATCGGCGGCAACTATGCGGTCGGCATCGTGGTGTTCGCGATCCTGACCATCATCAACTTCGTGGTCATCACCAAGGGTGCCGGGCGCGTATCGGAAGTGACCGCACGCTTCATCCTCGACGCCATGCCCGGCAAGCAGATGGCGATCGACGCCGACCTCAACGCCGGCCTGCTGACCCGCGAGGAAGCCAAGGCCCGCCGCGAGGAAGTGCGCGAGGAAGCGGACTTCTACGGCTCGATGGACGGCGCCAGCAAGTTCATCCGCGGCGACGCCATCGCCGGCATCCTGATCCTGTTCATCAACCTGATCGGCGGCATGGCGGTCGGCGTGCTGCAGCACGGCATGCCGGTGGCGCAGGCCGCCTCCACCTACACCCTGCTGTCGATCGGCGACGGCCTGGTCGCACAGCTGCCGGCGCTGCTGGTGTCCTCGGCGGTGGCGATGCTGGTCACCCGCGCCTCGCGCTCGCAGGACATGGGCGCCTCGATGATGGGCCAGGTGTTCGGCCAGCATAAGGCGCTGGCGGTGGCCGCGGCGATCCTGGGCCTGGTCGGCCTGATCCCGGGCATGCCCAACGTCGCTTTCTTGACGCTGGCGCTGATCCTGGGCCTGCTGGCCTGGAAGATGTGGAAGCGCAGCCTGCTGCCGCCGCCGGCCGCGGCCGAGGCGGCACCACAGGCCGCGGCCGCCGCTCAGGCCAATGCCGAACTGGGCTGGGACGAACTGCGCCCGATCGACCCGCTGGGCCTGGAGGTCGGCTACCGGTTGATCCCGCTGGTGGACAAGACCCAGGGTGGCGAGCTGATGGCGCGGATCAAGGGCGTGCGTCGCAAGCTGACCCAGGACATCGGTTTCCTGGTGCCGCCGGTGCACATCCGCGACAACCTGGAACTGCCGGCCAACGCCTACCGCCTGCTGGTGCACGGCGTGCCGGTGGCCACCGCCGACATCCACCCGGACCGCGAACTGGCGCTGGACCCGGGCGGCGCGCTCGGCAAGATCGACGGCATCCCCGGCAAGGACCCGGCGTTCGGCCTGGATGCGATCTGGATCCAGCCGCACCTGCGCGCCCAGGCCGAGACCATGGGCTACACCGTGGTCGACCCGGCCACGGTGATCGCCACCCACCTTTCGCACCTGATCCGCGAGCACGCCCCGGAACTGCTCGGCCACGAGGAAGTGCAGCAGCTGCTGGCGACCCTGGCCAAGAGCGCGCCCAAGCTGGTCGAGGACCTCACCCCCAAGGCGCTGCCGCTGTCGGTGGTGGTGCGGGTGCTGCAGAACCTGCTCATCGAGAAGATCCCGGTGCGGCAGCTGCGCAAGATCGTCGAGGCCCTGGTCGAGCACGCCCCGCAGAGTCAGGAACCCGGCGCGCTCACCGCCGCCGTGCGCAACGCCCTGGGCCGGTTCATCGTCCAGGAAATCGCCGGCATGGCCCCGGAACTGCCGGTGTTCACCCTGGCCCCGCAATTGGAACGCGTCTTGCAGGACTCTACCCAGGGCAACGGCGCGGCGCTGGAACCCGGACTGGCCGAACGCTTGCACCAAAGTCTGGCGGACTGCGTGAGCAAGCAGGAGGCCCGCAACGAACCGGCGGTGGTGCTGGTGCCGGCGCAGGTCCGCGCCGCCCTCGCCCGCCTGGTCCGCCACAGCGTCCCCGCGCTGTCGGTCCTGTCCTACAGCGAAGTGCCGGAGGACAAGCGGCTGAAGCTGGTGGGCACGATCAGTTGAGATGACGGGAAACGGGAACAGGGAATGGGGAATCGCACCCTTGCCCCGGCAGCGGAGAGAGCAATGAACACGATCACGAAAAACCGGACACGACACCGCGGCCCGCCACGTATCGGCACCGATCACGCATCCATTCCCCATTCCCCACTCCCCATTCCCGGCTCCCACCCATGAAGATCAAACGCTTTGTCGCCCCCGACATGCGCACCGCCTTCCGGATGGTGCGCGACGAGCACGGGCCGGATGCGGTGATCCTGTCCAACCGGCGCACCGACGAGGGCATCGAGATCGTGGCCGCCAGCAACTACGACGAGGCCCTGGTGCAGCGGGCGCTGGATGCGGTGCGCCCGGACGAGGCGCCGCGCGCCGCCGCGGCGAGCCAGGCGCCGGCCGCTGCGGCCCCGCGTGCCGCGCGCGGCGACGCCGCCGCCAGCCCGGCGATGGCGATGATGGCCGCGATCAGCGAGCGCCGCGGCGGTGCCGCGCCGGCCGCCCCGGCCGCTTCCCCGGCACGGCCGCTGACCCAGCCGGCAGCGCTGGCCGCCTCGGCGATGCCCGCCGCGGCCGCCCCGGCTGCCGCCGCACGCCAGGCCGCCCCGGCCAAGGCCGCAGCGCCGGTCACCGGCCGCGCCGAGTTCAGCATCCCCGAGGACGTGTTCCGCAACGCCCCGATCAGCGTGCCCATGCCCAGTCCGTTCGCCGCCGCCACCGCGGCGCCGGCCGCCGAGGCCGTGCCGGCCTGGCGCGACGACGTGCCCGCGGTGGCGCTGACCCCGGTGGCGAGCCCGGCCCCGGCCGCGCCCGTCGCGACCGCCGATGCGCCGGCCGCTGCCGGGATCCCGGTGGCCGCGGCGCTGGCGGCAGTGCCGACCTTCCCCGCCCCGCAGAACGACGAACAATTGACGCAGCTGCGCGACGAACTGTCGCTGATGCGGCAGATGATCGAGCGCGAGATGAACCGCCTCACCGACGAGCGCCTGCGTGGCTCGCCGGTCCGCGCCCAGGCGCTGGAGCTGATGGACGACTACGGCTTCGACAGCGGCATCACCCGCGACGTGGTCATGCAGATCCCCGCCGACCTCGAGCTGCACCGCGGCCGCGGGCTGATGCTGGGCCTGCTGTCCAAGCGCCTGCCGATCGCCGCGCTGGACCCGCTCGAGGAAGGCGGCGTGATCGCCCTGATCGGCCCGACCGGCGCCGGCAAGACCACCACCATCGCCAAGCTGGCCTCGCGCTTCCTGGAGCGCCATGCCGCCCGCGACGTGGCCCTGGTCACCACCGACACCATCCGCGTCGGCGGCCGCGAACAGCTGCACAGCTACGGCCGCCAGCTCGGCATCGCCGTGCACGAGGCCGACAGCGACGCCGCGCTGCAGCAGCTGCTGGAGCGCCTGGCCGACTACAAGCTGGTGCTGATCGACACCGCCGGCATGGGCCAGCGCGACCGCGCCCTGGCCGCCCAGCTGCACTGGCGGCACTTATACATAGCTCCGAGCCC
>NZ_NMPP01000052.1:0-12944 GCF_009192885.1 Xanthomonas sp. LMG 12462
CGGGATTCTTTTGTGGCGGGGTCGACGGCGCGGCGGACTTGGCGGCAACGGGCTTGGAGGCCGGTGCTGCGGCAGGCGCGGCGGGCTTGACCGGGACAGGCTTGGCCGCAGCCGGCTTGGGCGCCGACTTCGGTACGGAGGTGGTCACCGCAGGTGCGGCAGAGGCGGTGGCCGGTTTGGATTTGGCGGGAGCGGCCGCGGTCTTGGCCACAGGCTTGGCCGCTGGCGTCTTCGCTGCCGGCTTGGCGGCGGGCGCTGGCTTGGCGGCGGCCTTGGCCGGGGCGACCGGCTTGGCAGGCGCCTTCTTGGCAGGAGCGGACTTCGCCGGCGCCGCAGCGACCGGCTTGGCCGCCGGCTTCTTGGCCACGACCTTGCTGGCCGGCTTGGCCGGCGCAGCCTTGGCCGCCGACTTCGCGGGCGCGGCTTTCTTCAGCGGTTTGCTGGCGGCGGACACCGGCGCTTTCTTGGCGACGGGCTTGGCGGGCTTCTTGGCGGCCTGGACGGCCTTCTTTGCAGGTTTTTTAGCAGCCACGAACGCTCTTCCTTGGTCTTCCCGGGGCCCGGGAAAGCGGGCCTTTATAGCCTACCCTACCCCCCGCGGCAACAACGCGGCGTATACGCCGAGCGACCCGCCTAGTCCAGCACAGTGGCATATCATGGTGATGTGATCGCCCGCGCTCTCATCGCCCTGCTGCGCCTGTACCAGCGCTTCATCAGCCCGCTGCTGGGACCGCGCTGTCGTTTCGTGCCCAGTTGCTCGGCGTATGCGGTGACCGCCATCGCCCGTTTCGGCGCATTGCGCGGCGGCTGGATGGCCGCCCGCCGCGTCGGTCGCTGCCACCCCTTCCATCCTGGCGGGTTCGACCCGGTGCCCGACCCCACGGCGCCGCCACCCTGCCGCTGCCAAGGAAAACACTGATGTCCGCTTCCACACTGATCGTCAACGCGCGCCTGGTCAACGAGGGCCGCGAAACCCAGGGCGACCTGCGCATCGCCGACGGCCGCATCGCCGCGATCGCCCCGCAGCTGGCCGCGCGCGAGGGCGAGACCGTGGTCGATGCCGCCGGGCGCTGGCTGCTGCCCGGCATGATCGACGACCAGGTGCACTTCCGCGAACCCGGCCTGACCCACAAGGGCGACATCGCCACCGAATCGGCCGCGGCGGTGGCCGGCGGCCTGACCAGCTTCATGGACATGCCCAACACCAACCCGCCCACGCTCGACGCCGCCGCGCTGCAGGCCAAGTACGACGCCGCGCGCGGCCGCGCCTGGGGCAACTACGGCTTCTACCTGGGCGCCAGCAACGACAACCTGGCCGCGATCCAGACCCTGGACCCGAAGACCGCGCCCGGCATCAAGGTGTTCATGGGCGCCTCCACCGGCAACATGCTGGTCGACAACCCGCAGACCCTGGACGCGATCTTCCGCGACGCGCCGACGCCGATCATCACCCACTGCGAAGACACACCGACCATCGACGCGACCCTGGCTGCGTTCAAGGAAAAGTACGGCGAGGCGCTGACCCCGGACATGCACCCGGACATCCGCTCGCGCGAGGCCTGCCTGAAGTCCTCGCAGCTGGCGGTGTCGCTGGCGAAGAAGCACGGCACCCGCCTGCACGTGCTGCACATCTCCACCGCCGACGAGCTGGCGCTGTTCACCCCCGGCCCGATCCAGGGCAAGCGCATCACCGCCGAGACCTGCATCCATTTCCTGCGCTTCGACCGCGCCGACTACGCCACGCTCGGCAACCTGATCAAGTGCAACCCGGCGATCAAGGACGCCAGCGACCGCGAGGCGCTGATCCGCGCGATCGCCGAGGACGTGATCGATGTGCTCGCCACCGACCACGCCCCGCATACCTGGGAAGAGAAGAGCAAGCCGTACGCGCAGGCGCCGTCGGGCCTGCCGCTGGTGCAGTACGCGCTGGTCGCGGCGCTGGAGTTGGTCCACGAGGGCCGGCTCAGCGTGGCCCAGGTGGTGCACAAGTTCGCGCACGCGCCGGCGCTGCTGTTCGACGTGCACGAACGCGGCTTCCTGCGCGAGGGCTACCACGCCGACCTGGTGCTGATCGACGACACCGCGTTCACCGTGCGCCGCGAGGACGTGCTGTCCAAGTGCGGCTGGTCGCCGTTCGAAGGCCGCAGCTTCCGCTCCAGGATCGCCGCGACCTGGATCAACGGCGTGCTGGCCTGGGACGGCACCCGCCTGGTCGGCACCCCCAACGGGCAGCGCCTGGCGTTCGACCGCTGATGCGCGGCGCCCTGGTGTCCGGCGCCGCATTGGCGCTGGTCCTGCTGACTGCACCGCTCGCCCCTGCGCTGCACGCACAGACGCCGGCCGCGGCTGGCGCCCAGGCGCGCAGCGTGTTTCCGCGCAGCGCCTCGCAGGGCGCGCTGGTGATCGGCAAGGTCGCGCCCGGCAGCCGCGTGCAGTACGCCGGACGCACCCTGCGGGTCAGCGACTACGGCAGCGTGGTGTTCGGCATCGGCCGCGACGAGCGCGGTCCGCTGCGCATCGCCGTGCAGCGCCCGGATGGCGGGACTGAGACGGTCGAGATCGCGGTGACGCCGCGCGACTGGCCGCTGGAACAGGTCAACGGGGTGCCGCCGAAGACGGTGAACCCGCCGCCGGCGATCGCCGAGCGGATCAAGCGCGAACAGGCCCAGGTCACTGCCGCACGCGACCGCGACGACCCGCGCACCGATTTCGCCGCACCCTTCATCTGGCCGGTGCAGGGCCGCATCAGCGGCCGCTTCGGCAACGCCCGGGTCTACAACGGCCAGCCCGGCGCCGGGCATTCGGGCATGGACATCGCCGTGCCCACCGGCACCCCGGTCAAGGCCCCGGCCGCCGGCGTGATCACCTTCGCGGCCCCCGACCTGTACCTCACCGGCGGCACCGTGCTGCTGGATCACGGCTATGGCGTCAGCTCCAACTTCCTGCACCTGTCGCGGATCGACGTCAAAGTCGGCGACCGCATCGCCCAGGGCCAGGTGATCGGCGCGGTGGGTGCCACGGGTCGTGCGACCGGGCCGCATCTGCATTGGGGGATGAATTGGTTCGATGTGCGCATCGATCCGTTGTTGGTGCTGGAGCGGACAAAGCAGCCGTAAAGCGCTGGTGGGTCAAGTGTGTTGGCGTGCGTGGCCGGGAGGCAGCACCCTCACCCCGCCCCTCTCCCAATGGGAGAGGGGCAAGCGCTCTCCCTTCTCCCCTCGGGAGAAGGTGCCCCGAAGGGGCGGATGAGGGTACGGGCGCAGCCTCGCTGCACTGCGCTGGCGCGCAGCCTTTCCGCTATGCCGGCGCGACCACCTCGAGCAGGCGACCCAGCACCACATGCGACGGGCTGTTGGCCAGGTCCAGCGGCATCACCAGCTTGGGGTTGGGCTTCGGCAAGGGCGTTCCCGGCGCTTCTTCGCCGGCTTCCCGCAGCAGACTGCCGTTGTCTTCCACCTGATCGGTGACCGGCGCCAGCGGCGGCAGGTGGAGTCCGGCGCGGACCTCGTTGGCGCGACTCAGCAAGTCGTCGTCGGCGATCGTGGTCAGCGCCGAGGCGGCCAGGCTGGCCGGTGCGCCCTCCACCGCGGCCAGGCGCTGCGCAATGTCGCCCAAGGCCTGCTGCCGCTGCGGATGCAGCAGTTGCCACACTTCCTGCCACAGCGCCTTCCAGTCCAGGTGCGGGAACGGCATGTGGGTCGGCCCGCTGAGCACGATCTGCGGCGCCAGCCGGCCCGGCGGCGTCACATCGCATTCGGCCAGCGCGCGGTAGACCACTTCGCTGCACACCATGTGCGAAGGGTCGTCGCGCACCAGATGGTCCAGCGCCTCGCGCACCACGATCCGCGCCAGCCAGTGCTGCGGCCACTTGCCGCGGATGGCGACCAGTAGGCCGAGCGTGGCCAGGCTGTCCAGCGGATATCGGGTTTTCAGCATCAACTGTGCCTTCGCCAGCACGCTGGCGCGATCGGCGTCGTCCAGCGCCACGCAGGCGTAGCTGAGCGGCCGGTAGGCGTCGATGATCAGGTAGTTGGTGGTGTCGGTCAGCCGCTGCGACAGCGGATAGCGGCGCACGCCGCTGGCCGCCGCCTCGATCAGCTCGCCGTTGTCGGCGACGATGGCGGCATGGCTGTAGATGCTGTCGCCGCACCAGGCGATCAGTTCGGAGACCGGGCCGCAGCCCAGTTGCAACAGGATGTCGCCGACCTGCAACTGATCGGGAGCGAACGCGGGCAAAGCGGGCTGTGCAGTCATGGCTGAGGCTCCTTGGTGGGTGACGCGGTGGATGGGGAAACGCTGACGCGGTTGCGGCCGGCGGCCTTGCTGGCGTAGAGCGCGGCATCGGCCCGCTGCAACAGCGCCGCCACGCTCTCGCCGCGCTGCCATTGCGCCACGCCGACGCTCAGCGTGCATGACAGCGCCTGGCCTTCGCGCGGCAGCGGCTGCGCGGCGACGTGCTGGCGGATGTCCTCGGCCACGCGCCGCGCGGCCTCCAGAGTGGCGCCGGGCATCAACAGCAGCATCTCGTCGCCGCCCTGACGGCCGAGCGTGTCGGTGCTGCGCAGGCGCGCCCGCGCGCAGGCGGCGACCCAGCGCAGGCAGGCGTCGCCACCGGCGTGGCCATGGATGTCGTTGATGCGCTTGAAATGGTCGATATCGATATAGGCCAATGCCAGCGGCCGGACGCCGCGCGCGGCGTCCTGCAGCGCCTCGGCCAGACGCTGCTGCAGTGCGGCGCGGGTGAGGATGCCGGTGAGTTCGTCCACGGTCGCCATGCGGCTGGCGCGGTCGCGGTCGCGACGCAGTTCCAGGATCTGCTCGGCCAGACCGAAGGTCACCAGCAGGCAGGAGATCGCCAGCGCCAGGCTGATGCCATGCGCCAGCACCGGCGCGGCCACGTCCAGGCGCAACCACCCGGTCAGTTCCAGGCAGCGCAGCACGCACAGCATCCACAGCGGCGTCCACGAAGCCAGCAACGGCCAGGCGTAGCGTTGCCCGCGCAAGGCCAGCAGCAGGCAACACGGCAGCAGCAGCGCCGCACCGACGATCAGCCCGAGATTGCCCAGCACGCTCAGCACCGCCGCGTCCGACAGCAGGCAGGCCACGGCGATGCCGAGCAGGAACAGCGCGCACAGCCGCAGCACCCGGTCCAGCCGCGGCAGTTGCCGCCGCATCTCCAGTTGCCGGCGCTGGAAGGTGATGATGAAGAAGCCACCTAGCGCGGCGACGATGCGCATCGGCGTCGGCGAGGACGCGAACACGCTGGCCAGGCCCGGCACCGCGCGCGCCTCGCCGCCGAGGCCGAGCAGGTACAGCAGCACGCACATCACGTTGGCGGTAAAGTAGCCGTAGATCGGCTCGCGCAGACGCGCCCACAACGCGATCGCCAGGATCGCCAGCACCGTGGTCGAGCCGAGGATGAAGGCGCGCCAGCCGACATAGTGCAGATCCTCGCGCTGCACCTGCGCCAGCGGCGCGATGCCCACCGGCATCGGCATCGCCGCCGGCGCGTGCACCCGCAGCCAGATCGAGGCGCCGGCCGGCAACCCCTGCGGCAAGGCGATCACCAGGGCCCGGGTGGAATAGCGCAGGTCGGCGTCGGCGCCGTAGATCGCGTGACGGGTTGGCGTGGCGCGTCCCGGCACCCAGGCCTCGACCCGGGTCAGATACGGCGACTGCAGCACCAGTTGCGGCTGGCCGTCGCGACCGATCGCATGGTCGGCACGGATCCGCCACCAGGTGGGCTGCTTGCTGCGCTCGTACAGGATCGCACCATGGCCGGCATCGGCGAACGCGGCATCGTCACGCCCCGCCACCACCTCCGATGCCGGAGGGTCGGCGGCCAGCCGTTGCAACAGCAGTTCCTGCCCCAGCACCGACCCGGTCACGCCCAGGCACAGCAACAGGCAGCACCAACGGCACAGGCGCTTCAATCGACGGGCTTCCAGATGAGATCCGCGTCGAGCGTAGCGCACGTCGCGGCGCCGCTCGTATCCAAATTCACGACCCCGTCACGCCACCAATCAGGGTCGGCACACCGCGCGCAGATCCATGCCGCAGTGCGGCGACCGTCCGCCGCCGCAGGATCTGGAATGCCGGCAGCCGTCGCGTTTTTGCCTGGGAATCGCCCTCCACACACCCACCCACCGGCGTGCCGCGCGTACGGAGGATCCGCGATCGTGATGGAAGCGACATAACCGAGCTCTGGCTGCGACACCGGCCGGCATCGACGGGCGAACGCCCCTACCATCGCCGGTCCGCTGACGACGCCTGATCACGCTACCGGATGACACCGGTATCATTCCAAGCGTTGCCGCGGGCCCTTATCCTTGAGCGGAGGCTTCCCATGACCGTATCGCGCTGGTTGCTGCTTTCCTCCACCCTCGCCCTGGCGGCCGGGGTCGTCACCGATGCCCCGGCGCTGACCGGCACTGCGTCGCGCCCGCAACTGACCAGCAGCGAGGCGGCCAACCAGACCGTCGCCCGCCACCTGGCCCAGGCCGGACCGATCGGCGCGCTGGTCACCGACAACTGGGATCCGAGCGCAGGCGTCGCGCTGCTGCAGGCCGACTACGCGGTGGCCGCCGACGGCAGCACCCGCTACCGCACCGTGCAGGCCGCGGTGGACGCCGCGGTCGCCGCCGGCGGCAGCATGCGCCGCTACATCAGCGTGGCGCCCGGCACCTACACCGAAGTGGTCTGCGTGCCCGCCGCGGCGCCGCCGCTCACGCTGTTCGGCCTCGGCGGCAGCCCGGCCAGCACCACGATCCGTTTCGGCAACGCCAACCCCACCCCGAAACCCACCGGCAGCGCCACCCATCCGTGCGCCAGCAACGCCGCCAGCAGCACCGTCGGCACCTCCGACAGCGGCACCGTCACCGTGCGCGCGGCGCAGTTCCAGGCGCGTAACCTGGCGATCGTCAACAGCTATGTCGAGGGCACCTACAGCGGCAGCAACCAGTCGGCGGTGGCGCTGGCGTTGCGCGGCGACAAGGCAGTGCTGGAGAACGTGGTGCTGACCGGCAACCAAGACACCCTGCTGGTCAGCGCCGGCAGCGCCAACACGGTGATCCGCGCCTATTTCAAGGGCGGCACCATCGAGGGCGACACCGACTTCATCTTCGGCTCGGGCGTGGCGGTGTTCGCCGGCAGCACCATCCGCTACACCGCCGCGCGCCGCGGCGCCGCCGACGGCGGGGTGATCTTCGCGCCCAGCACCCGCCCGGGCAGCAGCTACGGCTTCCTGGCGATCGGCAGCACCTTCGATGCGGTCGGCAATCCGGGCAACGGCACGGTGTGGCTGGGCCGGGCCTGGGACGAGAGCGTGGGCAGCCTGTCCAACTACGTCGACGGCACCTCGCCCAACGGCAAGGTGGTGATCCGCGACTCGACGCTGGGCGGGCACATCCGCAAGAGCGCGCCGTGGAACGCCTCGACCATCGGCCGTCCGTACTGCAGCAGCAACTGCAGCACCTCGGCCAATCGCTTCTACGAGTACGCCAACAGCGGCGCCGGCAGCGCGCCCTGAAGCCAGGCGGCGGCGCGGGCTGGCGCGTGTCGTCCTGCCCGCGCATGCCGCGTCGCGGTTGCGCGTACCCGTTGCAAGGACGCGCGAGGACGTGGACGTCCGTCCAGATCTGAGCGATGACACCGCGACGCGCGCGCGCAACCGCGGCCCTTCGGGTTGGGCTTGGCAGGCCAACCCGACGTCGTCGAAGAGTGTTGGTCGCTCTAGCCCAGCCCGGCCCACCAGGCGCGCCACAGCGTCGCCATCTGTCCCGGCGGCCTGGGCATGGCGGCCGCCTGCTGCACCATCCGCGCACGCGCCAACGCCGACAGGATGCGCCGCGGACGCGGCCCGCGCACACGGCGCGGCCACGGCTTCAGCAATGCCTGCGCCCAGCGCTGGCGCTGCTGCGCCTCATCGCCGCCGCGCAGCGCCAGCGGCGCGGTGGCGGCGCCGCCCTCGACCAGGCGCTGCGCCAGCACCTGCAGCGCGACCGGCACCACGGCGCCCTCGGCCGAGGCCTCGAACAACGCGCGCTCGACCGCGACCACCGCCTGCGCGAACGGCTCCAGCCGCTCCAGCGCATGCGCGGTGTCGGCCGCGGCCGCGCGCGACTGCGGCAGGCTCGGCAAGGCCTCGGCCAGTTGTGTCCACGGCGCCGCCACCGGCTCCAGCACCCGGCCCAGCGGATGCCGCGAACGCTGCCCGGCCCAACTGCGCAGTTCCTCGCCCCACCACGCCAGCTTGGCGTCGGCCGGCAGCGGGTCGCCGGCGATGTTGAGGATGTCGTCGAACTCCTGCAGCAGCGCGAACCAGGCCACGGTACGGGCGCGCTGCGGCGCCGGCACGAAGGCCTCGGCCACGGCCCATTCCGGCCAGCGGCGACGCCATTTGTCGAGGAAGGCATCCAGGGCGGACGAACTGCTCATGCGATCGGTGAATCCGGAGTCAGGCGCGCGCCGACGGCATCGCGCAATGGGAGAGTGAGCGCGGCTGCCGCGCAGAACGCGCAGTGTACGTGCGCGACCGGTGGATGCCGAGCGGCGTCGGCGTGCAGACCGCGACATAGCGGTCGCAACATCGCCGCGAACGCGGCGACAGCACCGGTTTCAGGACGCAGCCGTGCTGACCGGCCAGGCGACGGCGTCGTACAGCTCGGCCGGCGCGGCGACCATCGCGTCGGCGCGCCAGGCCAGCGGATCGTCCTCGTCCAGCCGGTAACCCCACAGCACCGCCACCGAGGCCATGCCGGCGGCGCGCGCGGCAAGGATGTCGCGTTCGTCGTCGCCGACGTAGACCACTTCCTGCGGCGCCACGCTCAAGCGCTGCGCGGCGACCTGCAGCGGCAGCGGATGCGGCTTGCGCTCGGGCAGCGTGTCGCCGCCGATCAGCACCGCGCAGCGCTGCTCCCACTGCAACTGCGGCAGGATCAACCGCGCCAGCGCCTCGGGCTTGTTGGTGACGATGCCCCACACGCTGCCGGCCTCTTCCAGGCGTTGCAGCAGTTCCGGGATGCCGTCGAACGGCTGCGAATGGCGGCCGATCAGCGCCTCGTAGTGGCGCAGGAATGCCGGGATCAGCGCATCGCGCTGCGCGGCGGGCAGATCCGGAAAGGCGACGCCGAGCATCGCCCGCGAGCCTTTCGACACCACCGGCCGCAACTGCGCCAGGTCGAGCGCAGGACGCCCATGCTCGGCCAGCAGCGCATTGGCCGCGGCCAGCAGATCCGGCGCACTGTTCAGCAACGTGCCATCCAGATCGAACAGCACCACCGGCGGGTAACCCCGCCGCGGCAGCGGCGCTTCCCTATTCCCCATTCCCGATTCCCGGCTTTACAGCACACGCCAGGTAATTGACCTCGGTGCGCGAGGACAGCCGCGCGCGATTGCGCCACGGCTCGTAGGCCAGGCCGCTGACGTCGCGCAGCTGCAGTTCGGCCTGGCGCAACCACGCGGCCAGTTCCGCCGGCTTGATGAAATCCTGGTAGCGGTGGGTGCCGGTGGGCAGCAGCCGCGCCACGTACTCGGCACCGACGATGGCCAGGGCAAACGCGGCCGGGGTGCGGTTGAGGGTGGACAGGAACAGCTGTCCGCCCGGCTTGAGCAGGGTTGCGCAGGCGCGCACGATCGCCGCCGGATCTGGCACGTGCTCGAGCATCTCCATGCAGGTGATGGCGTCGAAGCTGCCCGGCTGCGCCGCCGCCAGGTCCTCGACCGACTGCACGCGGTAGTCGACCTCGACCCCGGATTCGAACTGGTGCAGCCGCGCGACCTTGATCAGCTCCGGTGCCAGATCGATCGCGGTGACCTGCGCGCCCTCCTTGGCCAGCGCCTCGCTGAGCAGGCCGCCGCCGCACCCCACGTCCAGCACCGTCGCGCCGCGCAGCGGCAGGCGCTCGGCGACGTAGCGCAGACGCACCGGGTTGAGCGCATGCAGCGGCTTCTGCGGGCCGTCGGCATCCCACCAGCGGGTGGCCAGGGCGCCGAACTTGTCCAGTTCGGCCTGATCGAAATTGGCGGAGGCGTTGGCGGCGGAAGCGGTCATGGCGAACTCTCGTTGGGGCCGCGCGCGCGGGGCGGCACGGCGAACATAGCGGATCAGGCGTGGACGCTGCGGATACGTTCGCGCCACTCGCGCGCATTGGCGACCAGCGCGTCGACGTCCATGTCCACCAGCACGCGCTGGCTGAGCTTGGGCTGGCCGGCGATCCACACGTCGCTGACCTGCTGCCGGCCGGTGGCGTACACCAGTTGCGACAGCACGTTGTGCAGCGGCTGGGTCTCCAGCGCCGACAGATCCACGCAGATCAGGTCGGCCTGCTTGCCCGGCTCGATCGAGCCGATCGTCTCGCCGAAGCCCAGCGCACGCGCGCCGCCCAGGGTGGCCGCGCGCAGCGTGCTGGCCGCGTCCAGCGCGGTGGCGTCGTTGGCCACGGCCTTGGCCAGGATCGCCGCGGTGCGGTTCTCGCTGAACATGTCCAGGTCGTTGTTGCTGGCGCAGCCGTCGGTGCCGATCGCCAGGTTCACGCCCGCACGCTGCAGCGCGCAGGCCGGGCAGAAGCCGGAGGCGAGCTTGAGGTTGGATTCGGGGCAATGCACCACGCTGACCCCGCGCTCGGCGCACAGGTGGATCTCGGCGTCGGTGAGCTGGGTCATGTGCACCGCGATCAGGCGGTCGTTGACCAGGCCCAGACGGTCCAGCCGCGCCAGCGGGCGCTGCCCGTACTGCTTGAGCGAGTCGGCGATTTCCTGCGCGGTCTCGTGGGTGTGCAGGTGCACCGGCACCTCGAGCTGGTCGGACAGCATCCGCACCCGCTCGAAGTTGGCGTCGTTGACCGTGTACGGCGCATGCGGGGCGAAGGCGATGCCGACCAGCGGATCGTCGCGCCACTGGTCGTGCACCTCGCAGGCGCGGGCGAAGTACTCGTCGGAGGTCTTGGCCCAGGCGGTCGGGAAATCGATGATCACCGTGCCGACCCGCGCGCGGAAGCCGTGCTGCTTGTACACCGCGGCCTGCACGTCGGCGAAGAAGTAGTTCTCGTTGGCGCAGGTGGTGCCGCCGCGCAGCATCTCGGCGATGGCCAGCGCGGTGCCGTCGGCGACGAACTCCGGGCCGATCACCGCGGTCTCCACCGGCCAGATGTGCTGCTGCAGCCACACCATCAGCGGCAGGTCGTCGGCGATGCCGCGCAGCAGGGTCATCGGGTTGTGGGTATGCGCGTTGACCAGGCCCGGCAGCAGCGCCGCGTCCGGGCGCGAGACGGTGCGCGCGGCGGCGAAGCGCGTGCGCGCCTCGGCCGTGGGCAGCACCGCCACGATCTCGCTGCCGCGCACCGCCACCGCGTGGTCTTCCAGCACCACCGCATGCGGTTCGATCGGGACCACGTAGCCGGCTTCGATCAGCAGGTCGCAGGATTCGGGTATGGAGGTCATTGCAGGGACTCTAGAAAAGGGAGGGTCACGGTGCCGGTGCCGCCTGGGCCTGGCGGATGCGCCGCTGGTACACGCGCATCACCCCCCACTGCAGCAGGAAGACCGCCAGGAAGCCGAAGCGGCCCAGCCACGGTGCCACCATGCCCACGGGGATGCATAACGCGAACACCACCGGCGAGACCGCCGCGCGCAGCTTCATCGCCTGCGCCTGCAGCGGGCCCAGCCGCTGCGCCAGGCCTTCCTTGCGCACCGCATAGGCATGAAGCCAGTACCCGGCCAGGCCGATCGCCGCCAGATGCGCGCAGTACACCGCGAACGCCTCGTGGCTGCCGAAATAGTCCGAGTACAGCGCGGTGGAGAACGGCAGCAGGCCGATCAGCAGCAACTGCAGCACGTTGAGCCAGATCAGCCGGTCGTCGAACTGGCGGATGTGCCGGCACAGCTGCAGGTGCGACTTCCAGAACAGCGCGGTGACCAGAAAGCTGACCGCAAAGCCGATGAACAGCGGCAGCATCCGGTGCAGCGCGGCCAGGATGCCGCCGGCGGCCTCGACCTCGGCATGCGCCGGCACCTTGATCTCCACCGCCAGCAAGGTGATGGCGATGGCGAAGACCGCATCGCTGAAGAACACGACGCGATCGTGCGGGTACTTGCTGTCGGCGCTGTCGGCGTGGCTGGTCGTCACGGGCGTTTCCTGGGAGCGAGGTGGTCCATCACCGCCGCACGGCGATCCGGCGCATGGCGCTGCCTGGCCGCCGCACGCCAGCGCGTGCGCATGCCCGCGGCCGGCGGCGGCCGCGGGCATGCCGACTTACTTGACGCGCGAAACGTACTCGCCCGAACGCGTATCGACGCGGATCACTTCTTCCTGGCCGACGAACAGCGGCACGCGCACCACCGCACCGGTCTCCAGGGTCGCCGGCTTGCCGCCACCGCCGGAGGTATCGCCGCGCACGCCCGGGTCGGTCTCGACGATCTTCAGTTCGACGAAGTTCGGCGGGGTGACCTGGATCGGCGTGCCGTTCCACAGCGTCACCACGCAATCCTCTTCGCCCTTGATCCACTTGGCGGCGTCGCCGACGCCGGCCTTGTCGGCCTGCACCTGCTCGAAGGTTTCCTGCTGCATGAAGTGCCAGTACTCGCCGTCGCTGTACAGGTACTGCATGTCGGTGTCGACCACGTCGGCCGCTTCCACGCTGTCGGTCGCCTTCATGGTCATTTCGACCACGCGCCCGGACTTGATGAAGCGGTACTTGACGCGGGTGAACGCCTGGCCCTTGCCGGGCTTGACGTATTCGGTATCGGTGATGATCGCAGGCTCGCTGTTGACCAGGATCTTCATCCCGTTCTTGACGTCGTTCATGCCGTAGCTGGCCATCTGAAACTCCTCGGGTAAGGCAAACCCGCCGCGTTCGGCGGCCGGCCGGATAGAATGGAAGCTCCGCCGCAACGGCGGGCGCTCGTGTGATGACCGCCTATGATAACCGCAGCCCCCCGCCCGATGC
>NZ_NMPP01000053.1:0-32364 GCF_009192885.1 Xanthomonas sp. LMG 12462
AGGGGCGGATGAGGGTACGACGCGCGCACCATCCCACACCCGCCAATCCAGGCACCGCCCACGGCGCAGGCTCAACGCAACGCCCCCAACAACCACGCCCACGCCGGCAACGTGACCAGCGACAGCAGAATCCCGTAGCCGACCAGGGCCGCGGCCAGGCGCGGGGCCAGGCGATGCGAGATCGCCAGCAGCGCGGCGGTGATCATGGTCGGCATCGCCGATTCCAGTACGTTGGCCTGCAGCGCCTGCCCGCGCAGGCCCAGCACCCACGACAACGGCCAGGCCAGGGCCGGCAGCGCCAGCAGCTTCAGCACCAGGCCGGCGGCCAACGGCGCCAATTCTTCGCGCGGCAAGCGCAACTGGATCGAGAATCCCACCGCCAGCATCACCAGCGGCAGCATCGCGTCAGCCAGGTGCTGCAGGCCGGAGGCGATCCACGCCGGCGGCTGCGCCGGCATCAGGGTCAGCGCGAACAGCAGCGCCCACAGCGGCGGGAACCGCGCCATGCGCAACAGCGTCTGCCGCGGCGATGGCGGCGCCTCGCCGCTGTAGCGCGCCAGCACGTACAGGCCGAAGCTGGACAGCAGCACGAAGGTGCCGAACTGGTCGTAGACCACCGCATACGGCAAGGCCGCCTCGCCGAGCAGCGCGCGCACCATCGGGTAGCCGATGAAGCTGGAATTGCCCAGCGCCACGCACAGCAGCAGCACCGCCTGCTGATCCCGGCGCAGCCGCAACGGCCGGCGCAAGCCCAGCATCGCCAGCGCGCTCACGCCGGTCAGCAGCCACGGCGTCAGCATCAATCCGAGCAGTTCCAGATTGAACTGCAGGCGCGGCACGTAGATCAGCACCGAGGCCGGCAGGCACAGGTACAGCACCACCCCGTTGAGCACCTCGGTGGTGTTGGCCGGCAGGACGCGCTGACGCGCGAACAGCTTGCCGAGCGCCAGCATGACCAACATCAGGGCGAACGCGTCGAAAGCCATCGGCACAGCACGAAATCAGCGGGTACGCGGCATCATCGCATGGCATGCGCACGCAGGCAGTCGAGGCATCACGCGACCGAAGCCGCACCAGGCCTGCGCCCAGCACGGGCCGGCGCTCCGCGCAGGCGCGGCGACACAGTGCGCTGTGCGACCGGGCACACCCGGACCCTAGATTGCGCCGGCCACCCGCGCGGGCCGCGTCGTGCTTCCTGGACCCGCGTGCCTCAGGGCCAGGCCGGCGGCGCGGCCTTCCAGGCGGCCTGCACTTCGGCCAGGGTCGCGCGCTCGTCGTCGCGCCAGGCCGGCAGCAACGCCGCGAAATCGGCGGTGGCGCCCCACTTGTCCGGCCAGGTGCGTGCCGCCGCGGCGTACCACTTCACGGCCTCGTCCTTGCGCTGCAGGCGCCACAACGCCAGCGCCAGGGTCGGCGGCAGCCAGTCCGGCGCCGCCGGGCGGCCGTTGACCAGTGCGCTCCACTGCGCCAGCGCGCGCGCCGGATCACCCGCGCGCAGCAGATCCCAGCCATAGTTCCACTGCACCTGGCGCCGCTGCACGCCGGCGGGCAGCGCATGCAACGCAGCCTGATACAGCTGTTCGCCCAGTTCCTGGCGGCCGCCGGCCATGGCGATGCCGGCCAGCTGCGCGCGCGCCTCGTTGGCGTTGGGATCGCGCTGCACGGCACTGGCCAGACGATCCACCAGGGCCTCGCCGCTGCCGGCGATGGCGGTGACCGGACGGGTGGTGCCGCGGTCTTCGTCGAAGTAGAACTCTTTCGGTGCCGGCAATGCCTGCGCCCGCACGCTGGCCGCGGTGGCCAGGCCGATGCAGGCCAGCATCGCGGCCACTGCGTATGTGTATGCCTTCACTGCTGCAATCCCCTGGAGTGATCCCCTCACCCGGGTCCCATCCTACCCCGCCACGGCCGGCGTGGACGAGAACGGGCGCAAAAATCGCCGCTGATACAATCGGGGCGATCGCGCGCGGCAGGCGCTGCGCGCCCGCCAGCCTTCCATTTCCGGGCAAGCCATGAACCGCATCGCCGATCCGCGTCCGTCGTCCTCCCTCGCCGCAGCGGCCGCCGACGGCGTGGACACCCGCTATACGCTGGAAGACAAGTACACCCGCACCGATGGCCGCATCTATCTGTCCGGGGTGCAGGCGCTGGTGCGGTTGCCATTGATGCAGCAACTGCGCGACCGCGCCGCCGGGCTGAACACCGGCGGCTTCGTCAGCGGTTACCGCGGCAGCCCGCTGGGCGGTTTCGACCTGGAACTGTGGCGCGCGCGCAAGCATCTGGACGCGGCCAACGTGGTGTTCAAGCCCGGACTCAACGAGGACCTGGGCGCGACCATGGTCTGGGGCACGCAGCAGACCAACCTGTTCCCCGGCGCGCGCGTGGATGGCGTGTATGCCATGTGGTACGGAAAGGGCCCGGGCGTGGACCGCTGCGGCGACGTGTTCAAGCACGGCAACGCCGCCGGCACCTCGCGCCATGGCGGCGTGCTGGCGCTGGCCGCCGACGACCACGCCTGCCGCAGCTCGACCCTGCCGCACGGCTCGGAGGACGAGTTCGTCAGCGCGATGATGCCGGTGCTCAATCCGGCCGGGGTGCAGGACATCCTCGACATGGGCCTGCTCGGCTGGGCGATGAGCCGCTACACCGGGCGCTGGATCGGCTTCAAGACCATCGCCGAGACGGTGGAGTCCTCGGCCTCGGTGCAGGTGGATCCGTTCGCGCGGCAGATCGTGCTGCCGGAGGATTTCGACCTGCCGCCGGGCGGCCTCAACATCCGCTGGCCGGATCCGCCGCTGGACCAGGAAATGCGCCTGCATCGCTACGCGGTGCGCGCGGCGCAGGCCTTCGCCCGCGCCAACGGCATCGACCGCACGGTGATGGATGCGCCGCAGGCGCGGCTGGGCATCGTCACCACCGGCAAGAGCTACCTGGACGTGCTGCAGGCGCTGGAATACCTGGGCCTGGACGCGGACGCCTGCGCGCGCATCGGCATCCGCGTGTACAAGGTCGGCATGACCTGGCCGCTGGAGCCGCTGGGCATCGCCGCGTTCGCCCGCGGGCTGCAGGACATCGTCGTGGTGGAGGAGAAGAAGGCCTTCATCGAGCGGCAGATGAAGGAGCAGTTCTACAACTGGCCGGCCAGCGCCGGCCCGCGCCCGAGCATCGTCGGCAAGTACGACGAGGCCGGCGAATGGATCCTGCCGTCCACCGGCGAACTGACCCCGGCCACCATCGCCGGGGTGATCGGCCGGCGCATCCTGCGCCTGCCGCAGTCGGCCGCGGTGAACACCGACTCGATCGAACAGCGGCTGCGCTGGATGGAAGCCAAGGAAGCCGAGATGGCGCTGCCGCGCGCCAATTTCCCGCGCGTGCCGCACTACTGCTCCGGCTGCCCGCACAACACCTCCACGGTGGTGCCGGAAGGCTCGCGCGCACTCGGCGGCATCGGCTGCCACTACATGGTGACGTGGATGGACCGCGCCACCGACACCTTCACCCACATGGGCGGCGAAGGCGTCACCTGGGCCGGGCAGGCACCGTTCACCGACACCCCGCACGTGTTCCAGAACCTGGGCGACGGCACCTATTTCCACAGCGGCTCGCTGGCGATCCGCCAGTCGATCGCCGCCGGCGTCAACATCACCTACAAGATCCTCTACAACGACGCGGTGGCGATGACCGGCGGACAGCCGGTGGACGGCACCCTCAGCGTGCCCGACATCGCCCGGCAGATGCGTGCCGAAGGCGTACACACCATCGCCCTGGTCAGCGACGACATCGGCAAGTGGACGCGGCGCCGCGAGCTGTTCCCCAGCGACGTGGAGTTCCACGACCGCAGCGAGCTGGACGCGGTGCAGCGGCACCTGCGCGAGGTCAAGGGCACCAGCGTGCTGATCTACGACCAGACCTGCGCCACCGAGAAGCGGCGCCGGCGCAAGCGCGGCAAGCTGCCCGATCCGCCCAAGCGCGTGCTGGTCAACTCGCTGGTCTGCGAAGGCTGCGGCGACTGCGGCGAGAAGAGCTTCTGCGTGTCGGTGCTGCCGAAGGAGACCGAATACGGGCGCAAGCGCCAGATCGATCAGTCCAGCTGCAACAAGGACTATTCCTGCGTGTCCGGGTTCTGCCCCAGCTTCGTCACCGTGCACGGTGGGCAGCCGCGCAAGGGCCGCAAGGCCGACGCTGCGGCGCTGCTGGAGCAATTGCCGACACCAAGCTTCCGCAGCGACCTAAGCCAGCCCTGGAACATCCTCATCACCGGCGTCGGCGGCACCGGCGTGGTCACCATCGGCGCGCTGCTGGGCATGGCCGGGCACCTGGAGGGCAAGGGCGCCAGCGTGCTCGACCAGACCGGCCTGGCGCAGAAGGGCGGCGCGGTCACCACGCATATCCGCATTGCGCGGCAACCGGAAGACCTGCACGCGGTGCGCATCGCCGCCGGCGAGGCCGACCTGGTGCTGGGGTGCGACATGGTGGTGGTCAACGACTACTGGGCGCTGTCCAAGGTGCGCGGCGATCGCTCGCAGGTGGTGCTGAACAGCTACGAGGCGATGCCGGGCACCTTCACCACGCACCCGGACATGCAGTTCCCGGCCGCCGAGATCATTGCCGGCGTGCGCCTGGCGCTGGGCGGGCGCGATCCGCTGTTGCTCGACGCCACCCAGCTGGCCACCGCCCTGCTCGGCGACGCCATCGCCAGCAACCTGTTCATGCTCGGCTACGCCTGGCAGCAGGGCCTGGTGCCGCTGTCGCACGCGGCGCTGATGCGCGCGATCGAACTCAACGGCGCGGCGGTGGCGATGAACCAGCAGGCCTTCGCCTGGGGCCGCCTGGCGGCGCTGGACCTGCCGGCTGTACGGCGCGCGGCGGGTCTCGCCGATCCGGCCGCGGATGAACGCGAACGCCAGGCGCCGGGGCTACAGCAGCTGCCGCCGGGCGAGTGGGAAGGCCACGAGGCCGGCGCCAGCGCCGCGCCGCGCAATCCGTCCAATCCGCGTCCGGCGCGCGAATTGCCGGCCGCCGCCGACAGCGGCGAGGCCGGCCACGCGCCGCTGGACGACAGCCGCCTGTCGCGCTCGCTGCCCGAGCTGGTCGCGCGCCGCCACGCCTTCCTGGTCGATTACCAGGACGCCGCCTACGCCGCACGCTACACCGCGCTGGTGGAGCGCGTGCGCGCTGCCGAGCAGCGCGTGGCCCCGGCCTCGACCGCGCTGACCGAAGCGGTGGCGCGCTACGCATTCAAGCTGATGGCCTACAAGGACGAGTACGAGGTGGCGCGGCTGTACACCAGCGGCGCATTCGCGCAGCAGTTGCAGGCGCAGTTCGAGGGCGACTACCGCGTGCGCTTCCACCTGGCGCCGCCGCTGCTGGCGAAGAAGGACGCGCAAGGCCGGCTGCGCAAGCGCGAATACGGCCCGTGGATGTTCACCGCGTTCAAGTGGCTGGCCAAGCTGCGCCGCCTGCGCGGTGGCGCCCTCGACGTGTTCGGCTACAGCGCCGAGCGCCGCGGCGAACGGCAGTTGATCGCCGACTACCTCGCCACCGTGGACGAACTGCTGCAGCGGCTGCAGGCGGACAACCTGGCGCTGGCGGTGCAGATCGCCAGCATCCCGGAACACATCCGCGGCTACGGCCACGTCAAGGAAGCGCACCTGCACGAGGCCAAGCAACAGGAAGCGCGGCTGCTGGCGACCTGGCGCAACCCGAAGGCGCTGCATATCGTGCAGGCGGCCTGAGCGGGAGACGAACGCCCGCCGCCTTGCAGCGGCGGCGCAATGGCAGTATCGAGGGCGTCTGACCGAACGCGGCGCGGCCGGCGCTGCGCCTGCCAACCTCCCGCGTTCCCTGGCGTCCGTGCATCTGCCGCAGAAGCGGCTGCAGCCGCGACCCGACTCCAGCCGCACGCAGGACAGCAGCATCGCCCAGGGCGGCCGGCCTTGGGCATCATCCGCACGTTGCGTGGATCGCCAGCGATCCACGGCCGCATCACCCTCGAAGGAACATCGCGTGAAGCGTTTGCTCAAACTCGCATGCGTGGCGCTGGTGGGCGCCATCCTGCTGTTCTACCTGCTGGCGGAGCACGCCGGCCCCTGGATCATGCCGCGGTTCATCACGATCCGTGTCGTGGCGGGACCCGATCGGCCACTCTCGGGCGCGAGGATCCGCGTCCAGCAGGACGTGTGGTCGATTCCGTGCCTGAGCTACATGGGGATCTCCGGCGCGAGTTGCGCGTCGGGCAAATGGACGGTCTTCCATGGCCGCCTGGATCGCAACGGCGAAGCGCGGGTGTTGGTCTTTCAGGCAGCCGGGCTGCGGGCGGATTCGTATATCGCCTGCATCAATGGGAACCAGTACGAGGGCTACTTCGCCTACACCGAGTGGCCAGAGCAACAGGATGTGCAGCGTCTCACCCTGGACTACAAGCGCCTGGAGCAACAACGAACAGGTTGCATGAACGGCTATGGAGAAGATCGGCTGGCGGCGCCGGCCTGGTGGGATGCCGCCTCGAAGGAAGACGCGGAAGCGGAGGCGGAGGCACAGGCCGAGGCAGAGGCGCGGACAGAGGAAGAGGCGCAGGCGGACGATCCGTTGCAACCGAAGGTTCAGCAACCTCCAGCGCGCTCGCCGACATCGGACAGACTGTAGGGGCCAGGCTGCAGGAACAACTTCAACCGCGACCTGCCATGTTCAACCGCGACCTGCCATGTCACCCGGTGACGATGCAGCCGGTGCCAGCGACGTTCCGCGCACCACTACCATGCAGATGGATCCCGGTCGATCGCGATGCTGCCGATGACGGAAGGGTCTGCGCGTCGGGACTGAAGTCCCTCCCACATGGTTGCTTCCGTAGACTCCGCATACGACACAGCGGCCCTATGCAGCGGCCGCTGTGTTGTATCAGGATGCGATTCGGTCGAGTGCCCGGTGGCAACTCCACCTACTGCCATTCAACGCAACGAACGTCGAATCAGACCCGCGGATCAGGCGGATTGCCTCGGCCGGGGCGATCGTAGCGATCGGAATCGAAGGCCTCGCGCACCGCCGCCTTGGCCTGTGCCCAGCTCAGCCGCGAGCGATCCTTGGCGCGCTCCCACCCGCTTTCCAGGTCGGTGTCCAGGCGGTCGTCCCAGATCCGGTCACGGTAGCGGCTGCGCGCCTGCACGCCGTAGCGGTAGGCCGGGCGGTAGTCGTCGTAGCTGCTGTCGGTCTCGCGGTAGTCCACGGTGTCGAAGCGATCGGCGTAGTAGCGGTCGCTGTCCTCGTAGGTGCGATAGGTGGCGTCGGCGCGCTCCCAGGAATCGCGCGCGGCCAGCCGCGCCTCGTCCCACTCCAGGCGCGAGTCGCCACGGCGCGTGCCCCAGTCGTGCGACAGCTCGCGCTCGTGTTCGTCCCAGGTGCGCGAGGGATACTGCTCGCGCGCCTGCAGGCCCAGGCCATAGGCCGCGGCGTAGTCGCGGTCGTAGTCGTAATCGGCCTTGGCGTAGTCGCGGTTGCGGTATTCCTCGCGCCAGTACGCATCCTCGCCGGTGGGATCGATGCGCTCGGCCACGCCCTTGCCTGCCGCCGCACCGGCCACCACCCCGACCGCCGCGCCGATCAAGGTGCCGAGCGGCCCGAACACGGTGCCGGCCAGCGCGCCCGCGGCCACACCGCCGGCGGTACCGCCAATGCCGACCCCAACCGGATGCGAACCCGGGGTGCCGGAAATCGGATCGCGATTGAGATCGGGGGCTTTGTCGTTGTTGTCCATGGGTATGCTCCGTGGCGAAGGAAGGAAGCACCGGCTGCAGGCCCGTTCGGCGGCGGCGGGTGTCGGCGCACAGTCGCAAGCGCGCGGTGAATCCGCCGTGGCACGGCAGTGAACCCGTGATGAGGGAGAGAGTGCGGCTTCGTCACCTGGACACAACGCCTACTGCGTCGCCCGCCATGCAGCGCAGGCATGGAACCGGCCAAGACAGTGCTGCATCAAGCACGTCGGCGTATTCGGTACGACCGCGCAGACGCATGCACAGTCACGACATGGCTAACGCAGTCAGATTGGGCGCCCACGGCGCATCCGCCTGCGCGATCGCGCATCCGCACGGCGCCAAGGCATCGCCGGGTGGCGCTCCTGCCTCAGCCGCGGCGCCAGACCAGGCAGCGGTTGTTGGCCGGCATCGCCACGTCTTCCTGCAGCGCCAGTCCCTGCGCCTGCGCCAGCGCGTCCACCGCCTCGGCATCGCGGATGCCGCTGGCCGGGTCGCGCGCCTTCAGCCACGCATCGAAGTCGCGATTGCTGTCGCTGGTGAAGGCGCCGCCGTAGTTGAAGGGGCCGTAGACCACCAGCATGCCGTCGGCGCTGTTTGCCAGCAGTTGGCCGACGCCGGCGAAGAACGCCTGCACCGCGTCCCAGCCCATGATGTGCAAGGTATTGGAGGTGAACACCGCATCGTAGCCGGTGCGCGGCCACGGCCCCTCGCGCACGTCCAGCGCCAGCGCCGGCGGCGTGTTCGGCAGCGCCGCCGCCTCCAGCCATTGCGCGATGCCGGGCAGGTGCTCGGCGCGCTCGCTGCATTGCCAGGTCAGCTGCGGCAGCGCCGCGGCGAAATGCACCGCATGCTGGCCGGTGCCGCTACCGATCTCCAGCACCTGGCGACGATCGGCGAACTGCCGCTGCAGCACCTGCAGGATCGGATCGCGGTTGCGATCGCAGGACAGGGCGTAGGGTCGATCGCTCATCGTGTCGTGCACCTGTGTGTGCCATTGCGCGCCACGACGGCACGCACCAGTGCGAATGGCAGCGGCTGACAGCTCATCCGCGCGAGCGCACGAAGATGCGCTTGCCGCCGCCCTCGTTGCCGCGCTCCTCCAGTTCGAAGTGCGACGACAGCCGGCGCAGCAGGTCGCTGAGCTTCTTGTGCCCATACAGGCGCGGATCGAAATCCGGCCGCACCTTGTTCAGATAGCTGCCGACGCTGCCGAGCCCGGCCCAGCCCTGGTCGTCGGAGGCTTCCTCGATGGCCTGGCGCAGCAGGGTCAGCGGCGCCTGCTTGGTCTCGGTGGCGGCGGGCGTCGGCTCGGGTTTGGCCGGCGTCGCGGCCAGCTTCTTGCGGCCCTTGGCCGCCGGCTTGGCGGCCGCAGCGGCGGGCTTGGCCGGCTCCGCCGCGCTGGCCTCGCTGCGCAGCACTTCGGTGTAGATGAACTTGTCGCAGGCCTGCACGAACGCATCCGGGGTCTTGCGCTCGCCGAAGCCGTACACCGTCGGTCCTTCCTCGCGCAGGCGCTGTGCCAGGCGGGTGAAGTCGCTGTCGCTGGAGACCAGGCAGAAGCCGTCGAAGCGGCCGGTGTAGAGCAGGTCCATCGCATCGATGATCAGCGAGCTGTCGGTGGCGTTCTTGCCGCTGGTGTAGGCGAACTGCTGCACCGGGCTGATCGAATGCTTCAGCAGCGCCTGCTTCCACTGGGTCATGCGCGTGCTGGTGAAATCGCCATAGATGCGCTTGACGCTGGCCAGGCCGTACTTGGCGACCTCGGCGAGCAGGCCTTCGATCACCGAGGGCTGCGCGTTGTCGGCGTCGATCAGCACCGCCAGCCGTGGCTGGTCGTCGTCGCTGTCGGAACGGTGGCGGGTTTTCATGGCGTGCACCTGCGGCAAGGAAAGATCGGGAGAAGCGTGGCAGCGGCCACCACTGTGCCAGCGCGCGCTGCCCGCAGCCAGCGCAACGCGGCGACCGCCATGGCTCATCGCCCGGCCGGCAAGGCCTCGTAGGCCTGGCGTACCGCCGCCTCGCCGTAGCGGCGCTCCAGCCGGCGCACGATGAAGTGACCGCGCGCCATCGCCTGGAAGTGCGAGATGAACACCGTGTTGAGCAGCGCGCCGCTGGCCGCGCCGACCAGCGGCACCGCCTGCGCCGCCAGCTTCTCGCTGACCGTGACCGAGAACTTGGCGGCGATGCGCGACAGCAGCGACACCAGCACCGGCGCACCCTTGCTGCCCAGGCCGTGCGCGGCGATGTACTGCGCCGCGGCGCTGAGCTGCTGCGCCATCGCCGCGCGCACCGCGAAGTAGCCCGATTCGCTGCCGTCGTCGCGGTGGCTGCGGCCGCCGTGCGCCAGCACCTCCAGACACGCGAGGGCGGTCGCCGGGTCGTCCAGGCGCTCGCCCTCGGCGCGGGCGATGTCGGCGATCGAACGCAGCATCAAGGTCGTGGTCAGCGGCAGTTCCACCACCAGCCCGGGCAGGCCGAAGAAGCCGCCGGCCGCACCGGTCGCCGCCACCGCGGCGCCATGCAGGCGCGGCCGTGCGCGTTCCGGCGCCTGGCCACGCAGGGTCAGCAGCGCCGAGCGCAACGCCACCCGCAGCGCGCGCTGGCTGACCGCATCGATGCGCGAGGACAGCAGTTTCGGCAGACGCTTGTTGATCAGCGCCTCGATCGGCGCACCCACCGCATTGGCGATCTTCGCCGCCAGGCCCGGGTGTTCCAGCAGGGCGCGCGCCTGGGCCAGGTCGCGGTGATCGGCGGCATCCATCACGGGGACGGGCAATAGCGAGGTCATGGCCGAAGCTCGTGGCGAGGGAGGCGACAGCATGCACCGGGCCGCCCCGGCATGGTGTCGAGGGACGATGACCGGTGCGGGACGTTAAGGAATCGCGCGGCCGGAACGCGTGATCGGGATTGAGGCAGGCCCCTGCCGCACACCGCGCCTGCGTCTGGCCCACGCGGCGCCGGGCGCGGTCCAGACAGGACGGCCGGTCCACCACCAGGCCAAGCGTGGCGCCCTGGCCCCGGCGACATCGCGCCGGTCCACCGAACTGGCCATGGCCCAAGGTGGCAGGATCGGCGCTGCAGAGGCAGCCGTCATAGCGGCGGTTGCATGCCCCGCGACGCACGCTGTAAACCCGCTTCTCGTATCGCAGGCAACGACTGGCCGGCCAGACCAGCTACCCCAGCACGCACTGAGCCAGGTAGTCGCGCAGGCGCTCCTGCAGATGGGGCACGGCCTGGGGATGGGCGAGAAATTCGGCCACGGGCATCAGCAGCCCCCCCCGGCCTTCATCGCCGAAGCGGATGCTGGCGATCTCGGCACAACTCAGGCGGCCAACGAACAACCAGCTCGGCAGGTACCCGGGCTGCAGGGACGGATAGCAGCGGCCCCAGGTCAGCCTGTCTTCCTCCAGCACTAGGCCGAACTCCTCCTGCAGTTCGCGCAGCGCGCAGCGCTCGGGGCTCTCGTCGTCCTCGCGGCCGCCGCCAGGCAGGTCCCAGAGTCCCGGCCAGGGAATCTCCGGCTTCACATCGCGCTGGTACACCAGCAGCGCGTCGTCGCACAGCAGCGCCAGCTTGGCGCCGTTGAACGGTTGCATGACGTCCTCCGCGGTAGGTAAAGGGCCAGTCTGAACGCGATGCACGCCTCGATGTGCGCCAGGCCACTTCGCGCGCGTCTCAACATATCCCACACGCCTAGATCCGCTCCAGCGCGCGCTGGTGGGTACGCGGTCCGAACCGGCCCACCACCGCGGCGGCGATCAGCAGGCTGGCGGCGACGCAGGCGAGCACGCCGCGGTGGCCGGTGCGGTCCAGCAGCATGCCGATCAGCAGGCTGCTGGCGGCGGTGGACAGGCGGCTGAAGGAATAGCAGAAGCCGACCGCGCGGGCGCGCAGCGCAGTGGGAAACAGTTCGGCCTGGTAGCCATGGTAGGCGAAGCTCATCCAGGCATTGCAGAAGGTGACCGCCGCGCCGCAGGCGATCAGCAGCAGCGGCTGGCTCTGCCAGGCGAACAGCAGGCCGAACAGCATCGCGCCCAGCGCCGACACCACCACCTGCCACTTGTTCTCCCAGCGCTGCGCCACGCCGATCAGCAGCAGCGGCGCCAGTGGATACGCCAACGAGATGGCGAAGGCGTAGCCCAGGCCGTGCACGCTGTCGGCGCCCTGCCGCGCCAGCAGCGCCGGCAACCAGTTGCCGAAACCGAAGAAGCCGATCGCCTGGAAGATGTGGAAGCTCACCAGCATCGCCATGCGGCGCCGGTACGGGGGCTGCCACAGCGCGGACAGCTGCGGTATCGGCGCGGCCGGCGCCGAGGCCGGCTCGGGTGTGGGCAAAGGCCGCCCCAGGTCGGCGGTACAGCGCGCTTCCAGCCGCTGCAGCACCGCGTCGGCCTCGGCGTGGCGGCCCTGCGTGGCCAGCCAGCGTGGCGACTCCGGCAAACGGCTGCGCAGCCACCACACCGCCAGCGCGAAGCCGCCGCTGAGCAGCGCCACCCAACGCCAGCCGCTCAGGCCCAGCGGCGCGTGCGGCACCAGCGCCCAGGCGCTCAACGCCACCGCCGGCACCGCCAGGAACTGCACGCAGAATGCCAGCGCGAACGCCGCGCCGCGCATCTGCCGCGGCACCATTTCCGACAGATAGGTATCGATAGTGACCAGTTCCACGCCCAGGCCGACGCCGACCACGCCGCGCCACAGGATCACCCCCAGCGCGCTGTGCTGCAGGCCCATCGCCACCGTGGCCACGCAGTACCAGAGCAGCGCGAAGGAGAACACCGCGCGCCGCCCGAAACGATCGACCAGCGGGCTGAGCAGGCTCGCGCCGAGGAACAGGCCCAGGAACGTCGCCGAGGCGAACGCGGCCTGGTCGGCGATGCCGAACACGCCGGCCGCGCCCTCGGCGAAGATGCCGTCGCGCAGCAGGCCGGGGCTGAGGTAGGCGGTCTGGAACAGGTCGTACAGTTCGAAGAAGCCGCCCAGCGCCAGCAGCGCGACCAGGCGCCACAGGCTGCGGGTGGGCGGCAGGCGTTCCAGGCGTGCCGCGACCAGGGCGACGGGATCGGAAGCGGCAACGGCGGCATCGCGCATGCGGGCAGGTCCTGGGGGAGGGATCGCGCCGCCGCATGCTGCCCGATCCGCCGCCGCGCGCGCCACCGCGTCGGGTCGAAACTGCCGACCGCGCCGGATCGGCGTTCAGCCGGATGTCGGCTTCGGCGCGGCTGGGGGCTGCGGGCGCCGATGGCGCGTCAGCGCAGGAACAGGATGTCCAGGTCGCGCTCGGGCACGAAGTCGCGCTGGCGGAACTCGAAGGTCAGCGCATCGATGCGCTGCAGCTCGCCGTCGAAGCACAGGCTGAGCAGGTCGCCGGGGGCGCGCTTCTTCAGGGTCAGGTGGAAGTCCTGGATCGGCCCCTTCCAGTTGGCGCCGGTGCGCAGCACGTAGCGCAGGTTGCTCCACTGCAGGCCGTTGGCGCCGGCGCGGCGACGCAGGCGCTGTTGGGTGGCGGCGTCCAGGCAGGTGGATTTGGCGTACTCGCCGATCAGGTCGCTGGCCGGCATCGGCACGCCGGTGGCGACGCTGGGCACGTAGCTGTGGCGGATCGCCACCGCGCCGCCGGCGGGAAAGCGCTGCTGCCAGACGAAGTACTCGCTGAGGGTGAAGCGCGGCTGCCCGTCGGCGTCGAACCAGCGCGCGGGCAACGGCGTGCGGCCGGCCGGAACGGTGCCGCCCTCGACGTACTCGGCCAGGTCGTCCGGCGTCCAGCCGC
This sequence comes from Xanthomonas sp. LMG 12462, assembly GCF_009192885.1. Taxonomy (NCBI): domain Bacteria; kingdom Pseudomonadati; phylum Pseudomonadota; class Gammaproteobacteria; order Lysobacterales; family Lysobacteraceae; genus Xanthomonas; species Xanthomonas sp. LMG 12462. The sequence continues at coordinate 13,516 of NZ_NMPP01000053.1, forward strand.
TGGCCGCCCACGCGCGCGAGATGTCGCTGCCGTCCAGCTTCGCCACCAGCTTGCGCTCAGTGTGCACCGGCTTGCCGTCCACCCACAGCCTGAAGTCGGTGAGCGCGCTGTGGTCGGCCATGCCGAAGTACATCGGCGGCATCGGGAAGGCGATCGGCACCAGCAGCTCGCGCGTGCTGGTGTTGGTGAACACGTAGTCCACCTGCACCCGCTCCTCGCTGATGAACAGGTCTTCCTTGCTCATGCGGATGTCCGGCTGGCGGATCAGTTCGATGGAGCCATTGGCGTCGCCGATGCTGCTGTCGTTGGCGAAAGCGGCAGCGGCCGCGAACAGCAAGGACGACAACAACACGGGCAGCAGGCGGCGCGACGAAACGTTGGCGGTCATGGAGTCGGAGGTCGGCGAGGGAAGGCGCCGCGGCCGCAGCACGGCAGCGGGGAACGGCGGGCGCCATGGTAACCGCGGCGGCATGGCCTGCCGCATCGCGCCCTGCCGCTGCGTTTGCTACGGTAGCCGGCGCCGCCACGGGGGGAAGGCCATCGCCATGTTCAGAGCATTCGCAACGCTGGCGCTGCTGGCGTCCGCCGGGCTGGCCGCGGCGCAGGCGCCAGGCCAGCGCAGCTACGCCAATCCGATCGACCTGGATTACCGCTACAACTTCGAGCAACTCAACGAAGGCATTTCCTACCGCACCGGCGCCGACCCGGTGTTCGTGCGCTTCGGCGACGCCTACTATCTGTTCCAGACCCTGGCCGACGGCTACTGGCGCTCCAGCAACCTGCTCGACTGGCAGTTCGTGACGCCCAGCCGCTGGCCGTTCGAGAGCATCGTCGCGCCGGCGGTGGTGGCCGACGGCGACCGCCTGGTGATCATGCAGTCGGCCTTCGAACCGCGCCCGCTGCTGCAGACCCGCGACCCGGCCAGCGGCAAGCTCGACTTCCTGACCCGGCTGCTGCCCAAGCTGCCGCGCGCCCAGCCGATCGGCACCGAGATGAAGGGCCGCCCGCTCAGCGACGTGCCGCCCGGCCCCTGGGACCCGGACCTGTTCATCGACGACGACGGCCAGTGGTACCTGTACTGGGGCTCGTCGGACCGCTATCCGCTGTATGGCATCGCCATGGATCGCAACGCGCAGGGGTTCGCCTTCCGCGGCGTGCCGACGCCCTTGCTCGCGCTGGACCCGGCGCAGCACGGCTGGGAGCGCTTCGGCCCCGATCACCGCGGCGCCCGCTTCCCCGACGGCAGCCCGATCGGCAGCTTCCTGGAAGGCGCCTGGATGACCAAGACCGGCGGCCGCTACTACCTGCAGTACGGCGCGCCCGGCAGCGAGTACAACGCCTACGCCAACGGCGTGTACGTCGGCGAGCACCCGCTCGGCCCGTTCGTCTATGCGACGTACAACCCGGTGGCCTACAAGCCCGGTGGCTTCATGCAGGGCGCCGGCCACGGCTCCACCTTCCAGGACGCGCACGGCAACTGGTGGAACAGCGGCACCGCCTGGATCGGCGCCAACTGGACCTTCGAACGGCGCATCGTGCTGTTCCCCGCCGCGTTCGCCGCCGACGGACAGATGCGCGTGTCCACCCGCTTCGGCGATTTCCCGCACTGGATGCCGGACGGCCCGGTGGCCGACCCGGAGGCGCTGTTCACCGGCTGGATGCTGTTGTCCTACCGCAAGCCGGCCACCGCCTCGTCCACCCTGGACGGCTTCGCCGCCGACCGCGCCACCGACGAGGACCCGCGCAGCTACTGGGTGGCCGCACACAACACGCCCGGCGAGACCCTCACCGTCGACCTGGGTGGGGAACGCAGCGTGCGCGCGGTGCAGGTCAACTTCGCCGACTACCGTGCCGGCCGCTACGGCGATGCGCCTGACATCTACACCGCGTTCCGGCTGCAGCACTCGCGCGACGGCCGCCACTGGCTGCCGCTGGCCGAGGTCGGCGACGGCACCGACCGCCGCGACCGGCCCAACGCCTACCTGCAATTGCCCGCGCCGGTGCACACCCGCTACATCCGCTACGTGCACGGCCACGTCGGCGCCGCCCACCTGGCGATCAGCGACCTGCGCGTGTTCGGCAACGCCGACGGCGCCCCGCCGCCGGCGCCGACCTGCGTTGTCGCGCAGCGCGATGCCGACCGCCGCAATGCCCGCGTGCACTGGCAGGCGGTGCCCGGCGCCGTCGGCTACAACGTGCGCTGGGGCCTGCGCGCCGACCGCCTCAACCTCACCTACCAGGTGTTCGCCGACCGCGGCACCGACCTGGAGATCCGGGCGCTGAACCGCGACCAGGACTACGTGTTCGCCGTCGAAGCCTTCGACGAGCGCGGTGTCTCCCCGCTGAGCGCCCGCATCGCCGTGCCATGAAGCCATCATCGCCTTCCCGTATGCTTGGCCCCACCTCGACCGCGCACCGGCGATGCGGCGCGCGGCAGGATCGGTTGCCGATCGAAGGAGAAGGACGATGCACCAGCACCAGGGAACCCAGCACCAGCGCCGGCTGCGCGCCTGGCTGATCGCCGCGATGGTCGCCGGCGTGTGCGGCAGTGCCGCAGCGCAGCAGACCGACCCGCGCGATGCGCAACTGCAGCAACAGCAGCGCCTGCTGCAGCAGCAGGCCCAACAGATCCAGCAGATGCAGCAGCAACTGCAGCAGATGCCGCCGGCCGGCGCCGAAGCCGCTGCACCGAGCGATGGCCTGTCCGCCACCTACCACGACTGCCGCAAGCAGGCGCAGGGCCTGGACGAGAGCCGGCGCTGCATCCAGCGCGAACAGCGCGTGCAGCAGGAGCGTCTGGACCGCGCCTACGACAAGCTGCGCTACCGCATCAGCGGTACCGACCGGTCCCGCCTGATGGACGCGCAGTCCACCTGGCAGCAGTCCAACGACCAGGCCGCACAGCTCGACCGTGCGTTCGGCGCACGCGGCCAGGAGGCGGGCCTGCAAAGCGCCGAAGCCACCCTGCGCCGGATCAGCTCCCGCGCCGACGAACTGGAAGGCTATACGCGCGGCGGGCGTTGAGGGCGCGGCTGTCCAAGAGGCGGGACATGCATGGCATGGAGCACAAAACCTGGAAGGGAATCGCAGGCTGTTCTCGACCGTGGTTGGGACCTTTGGCTTCGTCTCGATGGGCAGCCTTGTGCCGACTCGTGGCACTGTGCCTCGTCTGCTGCAGCACCGTGCACAGTGCTGCAGCGGCCGCAGGTGCAGTGACGTCACCTGCGCGGAGGAACACCTCGTCAGACCACGCCGCGCAGGCTGACGTCAGTCCCCGGCTCACGTCGGCCGCAGCAGAGACACCACAAGCGGCCTCGCATGAGGCGACGTTGCGTACGCAGACGTTCACCGCCAGCGGAACGCCAGATGCGACGGGACGGGTCGTCTTCCAACTGGGCGACCTTCGCCTGGAGATCGAAGGCACGCAATGCCGCGGCACCGGCGGACTGCTCTTACGCTGCGCACCCGCAACGATCACGGTGGAGCGGACGGCAGGCAAGCAGTCCATCCCCATCCGGTCGCTGGTCTTTCTAAGCAACACGACAGCTCAGCCCGCGTATGTCGCCGCCTATCGCGGCCCCTTCACCGAACAGGACGAACCGGGCGACGATCTGCGCTATACCGCGATCGTGTCGGACATCAATGGCGATGGCAATGACGATCTGCTGTTGTGGACGGACTTTTCCGGACGCCTCGGCGCTCCCGCCTACAGCTATTACTTGTTTGACCCACGCGCCCAACTGTTCGTGAAGAGCGAAAAGCTCCAACAGGCGACACGCGCCCTGACACTTTCGGGTATCACCGGTAATACGCTGCGCTTTTGGGCGGGCGACGAAGGGTGCAAGCGCATCATCGTGAGGCTGGCATTGCATGGAACCACGCCGACGCGCCTGGCCGACAAGACATTCGACGCCTGCAAGTAGTCAGCCGACTTCTGCGCCCTTCCCCAGTCCCTGCGATACAGACTGACAGGGCATGGGATTGACGCGTCGCCTACCTTTCCTCACACCCTGCTACGGATCCACGACGTCGAGTTCGGCGAATGAAACGGTGAGGCGCCGGTACCCACTCACCTGCTAGGTGGAACGATTCTCTGATGCCGAACAGTTGCGCCTGATAGCTGCCACCGAATTACAGCGCGCGCCAGGGGTCGACGCGCTATCGTGATTCCATCGCCGCGCCGACCTGGCAACATCTTCCGGCGCCTTTCACTGCCCCGCTGCGCAGCCCCCGCCCTGTTCCGCGCACACCTTCATGGCGCGCTGCAGTTCGGCCTCGCTCAGCTGTGGAGGTGGCCGCGCGACGGCAGCCTGGACCTGGTCGGGGCCGCCGGTCAGCGCGTGCAGGCCCTTGGCCGCCTTGCCGGCCAGGTAGTAGACACCGAGCGCGATGTAGCCGCCGCTCTGGCTGACCTGCTCCACCGAGGGCGGCGGCCGCCAGTCCTTGTCGAAGCGGTTGGGCGGGGGCGACACCGGATTCTTGAAGCGATACAGGTCCAGCGGCTCGCCCTCGTCCGGCGGCAGCGCGCGCACTTCGCCCAGGGTCTGGATGTCGGGCTGCGCGGCGGCATCGGATGTGGACGGCGTTGCGACCGAGGGCGGCGGCGGCGCAGCGGCCGGTGTGGCGGGCGCGGCCTGTTGTGCCTGCACATTCGCGCACGTCGCCAGCAAGGCGATTGCCAGCATCGTGCGCAGGCGCCGGCCGTTCGGATCCGCTATGTGCATGCTGTCCATGACGCCCGAGCTTACGGACGCGGCACGGCCATCTCTAGCGCATCGGCGCCACCGTTCACGTCGCCGACAGCGGGCGCAGGCACAGCCAGATCGCGTACCAGTGCGCCAGCGCGCCGCCCAGCACGTGCGCATGCCAGATCGCGCGGTTGTAGAGCATCGACTTGCGCACGTAGAACGCCACGCCCACCGTGTAGATCGCCCCGCCGGCAGCGATCAGCCACAGCACCGGCGTGTCCAGCCCGGCCACGATCGGCTTGACCGCCGCCATGCCCGCCCAGCCCAGCAGCAGGTAGATCGCCACCCAGAAGCCCTTGGCGATGCCCGGCAGGAACAGCTTGGCGAACACCCCGAACAGCGCCATGCCCCACACTGCCAGGGTCATCGACCAGACCCAGGCGCCGGACAGCGCCAGCACGAAGAACGGCGTGTAGGAGCCGGCGATCATCACGAAGATGCCGGCGTGGTCGAGCTTGCGCAGCACCGGCTGGCGCTGCGGCGGGGCGAAGTTGTACGCCGCCGAGCAGGCGAACATGGTCAGCAGCCCCAGCGCGTAGATGCTGGTGGCCACGATCAGCGCGTCGTTGGCATGGGCGCGCCAGACCAGCAGCGCGCCGCCGACCACGGCCAGCAGCAGGCCAACGACATGCACGAGCAGATCGGCGCGGCGCGCGGCGGCGGTGCGGTAGTGCGGGGCTGGCGAGGAAGTCGATGCGGACAAGGCGATCTTCGGCACTCCGGGAAGCGGTGCCTTGGTGCTGGGGGACGCACAGGATACGCGCGTAGCGGCTGATCCCTGCTTCGCCACGCGCAGCATCCTGCCAAGACCGCGCTGGCGATTACCTACCGAGCGGATAGCGCGTGTCCAGATCGTCGAGTGCGCGCTTGTTTCCTGCCGGCGAAGGATGGCTATCGGCACCTTCGCGCTCCAGTGCCTGCTCCCATTGCCGCACTTGATCCTTCAGCTTACGCGCATAGGTCTTGAGCTGGGACGGGGTGACGCCGCCCTGCTCCTGCCAAAAGGCGGCTTCGACCGACGTGCGGAACGTGCCATCCGCGTACACCCACAGAGCGCGACCGATGGTGCTGTCGTCGCCACTACGTTTGCCCAACGCCTGCGCGTCTGCGTCGACGCGGATAGTGCCGTGGATTTCGAACGCCAGCCGATGGGCATCGGCAAATGTCACCTTCAGATGCGCATGCAGGTTGCCGGAAGACGGCAGCGCCTTGGTGACATCCTTGATGTAGACGTTGGCGTCGACCGACGCCTTGTTGCTGAAGCCGTTCTCCTGCAGAAATTCGGCGGTGACCATGGCATTCGCTCCTGAGTGTGTGAACGGGGTCCGTCATTGCACGACGGGTAGCGAAAGCCTCGCGCCTCGCGCGGAACACGGCCATCGGCACAAGCCTGATCTGCGTAGTACGCGCTGCCGAGGGCGTGTCATCGGCGCAGACGGCCGCTGTGTCGGTACAGACGCGCAGGGCCGGCACGCATCGCCAATAGGCTGCCGCATGCAGTGCGAACAGCAATGCGTGCCGCATGCAATCGCCCAGCCTGAATCCGCTCAGCCTGCCCGTCTCGCCTCGGCGCGCCCGGTCTCATACCCTGAGACGCGATTTCGCTTACCTGTTTCACTTTGAGAGCCGTGCCGATGCCCGCCCACGCCCTAGCCCCGCGCACCGAGGACGCCGAGCGCGCCCTGTCCACCACCGACGGGCTGCCCTCGCGCGATGGCGCGCTGCTCAGCGCGCGGCTGGAACGGCGTTACCACGACCGCATCACCGGCAGCTTCACCATCCCCGGCCAGGCCGGCCGCTACGCGCCGATCCCGGACGACGTGCCGCCGGCGCTGGCCGCGGCATTGCGCGAACGCGGCATCGCGCAGCTGTACAGCCACCAGGCCGAGGCCTGGGACGCGGCGCAGCGCGGCGAGCACGTGGCCATCGTCACCCCCACCGCCTCGGGCAAGTCGCTGTGCTACACGCTGCCGGTGGTGGCAGCGGCGATGACCGCGCAGGCCAAGGCGCTGTACCTGTTCCCGACCAAGGCGCTGGCGCAGGACCAGGTGGCCGAGTTGCTGGACCTCAACCGTGCCGGCGACCTCGGGGTGAAGGCCTTCACCTTCGACGGCGACACCCCCGGCGATGCGCGCCAGGCGATCCGCCTGCACGGCGACATCGTGGTCAGCAACCCGGACATGCTGCACCAGGCGATCCTGCCGCATCACACCAAGTGGGCGCAGTTCTTCGAGAATCTGCGCTACGTGGTGATCGACGAGATCCACACCTACCGCGGCGTGTTCGGCAGCCACGTCGCCAACGTGCTGCGCCGGCTCAAACGCATCTGCGCGTTCTATGGCGTCACGCCGCAGTTCATCCTGTGCTCGGCCACCATCGGCAACCCGCGCGCGCACGCCGAGGCGCTGATCGAGCAGCGTGTGCACGCGATCACCGACTCCGGCGCGCCCAGCGGCGACAAGCACGTGCTGCTGTGGAACCCGCCGGTGGTCAACGCCGACCTGGGCCTGCGCGCCTCGGCGCGCTCGCAGAGCAACCGCATCGCGCGCATCGCGATCAAGTCCGGGCTCAAGACCCTGGTGTTCGCGCAGACGCGGTTGATGGTGGAGGTGCTGACCAAGTACCTGAAGGACATCTTCGACCACGACCCACGCAAGCCGCCGCGCATCCGCGCCTACCGCGGCGGCTACCTGCCCAGCGAGCGCCGCGAGGCCGAGCGGGCGATGCGCGCCGGCAGCATCGACGGCATCGTCTCCACCTCGGCGCTGGAACTGGGCGTGGACATCGGCGCGCTGGACGTGGTGGTGCTCAACGGCTACCCCGGCAGCGTCGCCGCCACCTGGCAGCGCTTCGGCCGCGCCGGGCGCCGCCAACAGCCGGCGCTGGGCGTGCTGGTGGCCAGTTCGCAGCCGCTGGACCAGTACGTGGTGCGGCACCCGGACTTCTTCGCCGATGCCTCGCCGGAACACGCCCGTATCGCCCCGGACCAGCCGCTGATCCTGTTCGACCACATCCGCTGCGCCGCGTTCGAGCTGACCTTCGTCGCCGGCGAGGCGTTCGGCCCGGTGGACCCGGCGGTGTTCCTGGAGGCGCTGGCCGAGAGCGAAGTGGTGCACCAGGAAGGCGACCGTTGGGAGTGGATCGCCGACAGCTACCCGGCCAACGCGGTGAGCCTGCGCTCGGTGGCCGACGGCAACTTCGTGGTGGTGGACAAGACCGACGGCAAGCAGCAGATCATCGCCGAGGTCGACTATTCCGCCGCCGCGCTGACCCTGTACGAAGGCGCCATCCACATGGTGCAGAGCACGCCCTACCAGGTGGAAAAGCTGGACTGGGAAGGCCGCAAGGCCTACGTCACCCGCACCCATGTGGACTACTACACCGACAGCATCGACTTCACCAAGCTCAAGGTGCTGGACCGCTTCGACGGCGGCGCGGCCGGCCGCGGCGACGCGCACCACGGCGAGGTGCACGTGGTGCGGCGCGTGGCCGGCTACAAGAAGATCCGCTACTACACCCACGAGAACATCGGCTACGGCCCGGTCAACCTGCCCGACCAGGAACTGCACACCACCGCGGTGTGGTGGCAGTTGCCGCAGGCCACCCTGCTCAAGGCGTTCGGCAGCAAGCAGGATGCGCTGGATGGTTTCCTCGGCGCGGCCTACGCGCTGCACGTGGTGGCCACGGTGGCGGTGATGGCCGACGCACGCGATCTGCAGCAGGCGGTGGGCGACGGCGACGGCGCCTGGTTCGCGGTGGCCGACGCCAAGGGCCGCGGCCAGTTGCGCGGTGGCGACAGCGGCGAGCCGGCCAGCGTCGAACTGCAGCAGTTCGTGCCCACCGTGTACCTGTACGACAACTTCCCCGGCGGCGTCGGCCTCAGCGAGCCGTTGTGGCGGCGCCAGGCCGAACTGGTGCAGCGCGCGCGCGAACTGGTGCAGGGCTGCGACTGCGTGGCCGGCTGCCCGGCCTGCGTCGGCCCGGTGCTGGCCGCGCAGGAGGAAAGCGCGACCACGCCGCGGGCGCTGGCGTTGCGCGTGCTGCGTTTGTTGCTCGACGGCGAGGACGACACGGCGCTGGACGCGCACGGCGCAACCACGATCGCCATCGATGCCGATGCCGATGCGCTGCCGGAGTGGAGCGCATGAGCATCAGCCTCGAACGCCTGCGCGCGCTGCGCCGGCAGGCCGGCGACGCCAGCGCCGAGCGCGCGCCGGCGTCCTCCGGCCATCGCATCGCAGCCGACGCGTCTGCCGCGTCACGCGCAGACACTGCCGCGGCGACGTCCACGCAAGCGCCGCGGCAGGCAGCGCCGCAGCCGCGCGAGATCGTATCGCAGGCAACTGCGACGCCGGCCCCACGCACGCCACCCGCTCCCCCGCGCAGCGGCGGCGCCGATACCGCGGTAGCGCCGCCCATCGCCATCGCCCCGTTCGACCGCGGCGGCACCGATGTGTCCGCGCTGCGGCGCCTGCTCGGCCTGCGCGAGCGTGCGGTCGCGCCCACCGCGGCTGCGTCCGCACGCAGACCGGCCGCGGCGCCGGACCGGCACCTGCCCGGGGTGGAGATCGCACCCGGGCTGCACCTGATCGAGGCGTTCCTGCCGCAGCCGATTCCCGCCGGCGCGCTGTCGCTGGCCTTCGCCCGCCGCGAGGATACGGTGGACCCCACCGACCTGCTGTTCTTCGACACCGAAACCACCGGCCTGGCCGGCGGCACCGGCACCCGCGCCTTCATGATCGGCGCGGCCGACTGGAGCGTGCATCCGGCCGACGGCCCGGGCCTGCGCATCCGCCAGTTGCTGATGGCCACGATGGGCGCGGAGAAGGCGATGCTGGAAGCGTTCCGCGCCTGGCTGCGGCCGGGCACCGTGCTGTCCAGCTACAACGGCCGCTGCTACGACGCGCCGTTGCTGAAGACCCGCTACCGGCTGGCGCGCTGCGCCGATCCGCTGTCGGCGCTGGACCACGTGGATCTGCTGCATCCCACCCGCCGCCGTTACCGCGGCACCTGGGAGAACTGCAAGCTCGCCACCATCGAGCGGCAATTGCTGCGGGTGGTGCGCGAGGACGACCTGCCAGGCTCGGAAGCGCCAGCGGCGTGGCTGAGCTACCTGCGCGGCGGCAACGCGCGCAACCTGCGCCGCGTCGCCGCGCACAACCACCAGGACGTGGTCACGCTGGCGCTGCTGCTGCAGCGCCTGGTCGCCGCCGAGGCCGAGGAACGCGCGCTGGCGGCGGCCGCGTCGGCGTAGGCGCGGCACGCCGCCGGCGGATCACTCCAGCCGCTGCGCATTGCCCGCGGCGATGGCGGCATCGAACAGGCGGTCGACCTCGCGATCGATCTGCGCGCTCAATTCGCCCTGACGCGCACCCAGTTCGCCCTGCTGCCGGCCCAGCGCGGCCTGCTGTTCGCCGAGCGCGCGCATCTTCGCCGACAGTGCATCCTGGCGCTGCGCAAGCGCTGCCTGTGCATTCGCCTGAGCCTTGGCGGCGACGGCGTCCATGTCGATGCGCGCCAGCGCCCGCGCCGCGGCCTCCTGCGCCAGCTTGCCCTGTTCACGGCCCAGCTCGCCCTGCTCGCGGCCCAGCGCTCCTTGGCGCTTACCCAGCTCGCCCTGCTGCGCGCCCAGCTTGCCGATCGGCTCGAATAGCGCGTCGAAGCGGGCCAGCAGCGCAGGATCGTGCACCACATAACGCTTGCCGCCGCGGCGGAACCACAGGCCATCGCCCTGGGTCTCGCGCTTCACGCTGGCGAGTTCGTCGTTGCTGCCGCTCATCGTCGAATGGTTGCCCTTGACCCGGACATACGACTGTTCGAGTTGACCGTTGTGGGTTTTCTGCATCGATCGCGTGCTGATCCGCGAGCCGATGGCCGGCGGCGGCGCGGGGACCGCCGGGACCACCATTGCAGGCCGCGCAGGCGGCGCGGGCGGCGGCGGCGGCGGCGGCGGTACTGCGGGCACGTTGGCGGCGCGGGCGGCGGCACCGGCGTCCCCCATGTCGACCGCATCGGCCGCCTCCGCGGCCGCCGCGTTCGCGGCTTCCATCTCAGGCTCCTGCGCCGCTGCGCTCGCGTCGGCTGCCTGCTTCGCTGCATCTGCAGCCGCCATGGCAGCCTGCGCCTCCGCCGCCGCAAGCGCCGCTTCGCGGGCCGCGTCATCGGCAGTGTATTCGCTCGGTGGCGCCGCGGCCTGCGCCGGGGAGACGGGAGCCGGCTTGCCGGCGGCAGGCAGCGCATGGCCGGGCTGGGCCACCAGGCGCAGCGGCGCCACGCCAAGCACGGCCACCGCGGTCAGGATCAGGGCCGCGCCCAGGCGCGGAAAAGCGGACGTGGTCTGCAGCATCAGCAATCTCCGTTTCAGGCTCAGGAAGGTCGGCGAAGCGCTGGCCAGGCCGGCGCTGGGCCGCGGTGCCACACCCAGCTGCACCAGCAGCCGCGCGTAGTCGTGACGGCAATGGCGGTGGCCGGCGACCACGGCCGCATCGCAGGCCGCCTCGCGGGCCAGGGCGTACTCGCGGTTGGCCAGGTGCACCAGCGGATGGAAGAAGAACAGGTGCTGCGCCACCGCCGGCAGTAGCCCCCACCACAGGTCGCGGCGCTGCAGGTGCACCAGTTCGTGGGTCAGCGCCATGTCCAGATCGTCGGCGCGCAGGCTGTCCATGCGCCGCGCCGGCAGCAGCAGCACCGGCTGCCACGGCCCGATCAGTTGCGGCGAATCGGTGCGCGCACACAGCCGCAGCTGCGGCGGCTGGCGCAGGCCGTGGGCCTCGGCCGCCAGGCGCAGCGCACCGAGCAGGGCGGTGTCGGTGCACGGCGCCGCCTCGCGCGCACGCTGGCGGCTGCGACGGTAGGCCAGCACGCTGTGCGCGGCACAGACCAGCACGCCGGCCAGCCACAGCGCCACCAGCGCCTGCGCCCACGGCCAGGCGGCCAGGGATGTCGTGGCCGGAGGTGCGGCGATCGCCGCGGTGGCAGCGGTGGCGTTGACGTTGATCTGCGCAGGCATCGCAGCGGACACGCGCGGCATCGCAGCGCCTGCCGGCGTCGCCGACACCGTAGCGACGGCCGCCGGTGCCGCCGCCACCGGCGCCGGCGCGGCCGGCAGCACCGGTAGCTGCACCGCCCCGGCCCACAGCAGGCCCAGCACGCTCTGCGCGGCGACCAGCCACCACAACCGGCAACGCGTCGCCGCCGGCAGGGTCGGCAGCCAGCGGCACAGCGCCCAGATCAGCGCGACCAGCACCAGCGTCTGCACGCTGGTCGCCAGCAACCGCGACAGCAGACTCTCGAACACGTTCGTCCCCACCAGGCTGTGCATGGCTCAGTCCTCTCGCCGTTGCGATTGCAGTTTGGCCACCAGGGCCTCCAGTTCGGCCAGTTCCGTGTCGCTGACCTCGGCGCGCTGCGACATCCACGCCACGAACGGCGAGACCGAGCCCTGCAGGGTCTTCTCGACGAAGCTGCCGACCGCGCTGCGCACCACGTCGTCCTGGCCGCTGGTGGCGGCATAGCGGTACACGCCCTGCACCTGGCGACGACGCAGATAGGCCTTGGCGCGCAGGCGCTCCATCATGGTCAGCACCGTCGAGCGCGCCAGCCCGCGCGCCTCGCCGAACCCGGCGGCGACCTCGCCGACACTGGCATCGCCATGTTCGGCGATGTACTGCAGCAGGGCCAGTTCCTGGTCCCCGATCGATTTGCGGCGCATCCGCCCACTCCGATGACTACACGTGTCGGCAAAACTACCCGTGACGACACGTGTCGTCAATAGGTCGCAGGTCATGGGCGGCAGGCGTCTGCAAGCCTGGCGATGGCGCCGCTCCGCGAGGCCAGTCGCACCCGGCGCCTGCCGGTGGAGCCGCATCGGTCCTGAGCATTCGGCCCCATGTCTCGCGCACGCGTGCAGCAGCATGAGGTCGGCCCCCCGGCCACCGTGCATGCATTCGCCGTAGACGTCGGCGCTGATCCATCCTCGTTCGCGCAGCGGCACCAGCGCCCTATACCCAGGTATCGCATCGCATACGCGCAGCAGGCAGCGCTGTACCAACGCGCAATGGTGCAAGCGCACATGCAATGCAAGAATTTCTTGCACCGCTTCACGCCGCTGTATTCACCGCGGAAGCGCGATGCCGCAGCTGCGCCGTTCGCCTCCATCGATCCGGAGCGGGCCGCCGCACCTGCCGCGCGCCACCTTCCCGGGTCCGCGCCGCACCGTCGGCGCACTGTCATCGCAAACGCACAGCCAGCCGGACGTCGCCGCGAAGCCGCCGCCCTGCGCTGGGTGCGCGCGTGCGCCACCGCTTCCCACTCCACACCGGATCCGACCATGCACGCGACCTCCTCCCGTCTCCGCGCCGCAATCCTGCCGATCTCTGCACCGCATCGCCTCAGGCACAAGTGCGCGCCGTCGCTGTTGTCTGCGGCGCTGGTCGCCTGCCTCACCGCCTACACGGCACACGCGGCGGAGACGACTGCCAGCAGCAACGCCGACACCACCCCAACCACGCTGTCCGCACTGGACGTGGTGGCCTCGCCGCATGCAGCCACAGTGGCGCCCACCCAGGTGGTGGGCCCGAACCGCTATGTCATCAATGCCGGCGACATGGACGCCGACCTCGCCGGCAGCAACGGCCTGGCGCGGCTGAAGACCGTGCCCGGCGCCAGCTACACCGCCACCGACGGGCTGGGCCTGGACGTCTCCGCCACCAGCCTGTTCGTGCGCGGGTTCCGCATGAACGAAATGGGCATCACCTTCGAAGGCGTGCCGTTGAACGACAGCGGCTTCCTGTCGTTGACCGGCACCAGCGTGGTCAACGTCGGCGTGCCGGACGCCATCGGCACCATCACGGTCAGCCCCGGCGCGGCACCGGTGAGCGTGTTCTCCAGCAGTGCCAACGGCGGCGCGCTGGAGTACCGCCTGGGCGAACCGAAGGACACGCCCGGCCTGCGCGTCAAGCAGGGCGTGGGCAGCGACGCGACCCGGGTCACCACGGTCTCCGCGCAGAGCGGGCAACTCGGCGCCAACGGTCCGAAGCTGCAGGTCGACCTGCAACGGCTGGGCGCGGACAAATACCAGGGCGGCGGCACCCAGCGCTTCCTGCGCGGCGACCTGAAGGCGACGCAGGACGTGGCCTGGGGCACGTTCACCGTGTTCCTGTCGGCCAGCCACGCCGCGATGTGGGGCTACAACAACCTGTCCTTCGACATGCTCGGCAAGCTGGGCTGGCGCGCCGACAGTCTCTATCCCGACTACGCCAGGGCCTATGCCATCGCCCTGCCGCAGAACGCCGCCGCCTCCTGCGGCGCCTACCGCTGCGGCGCGCTGGCCGGGCTGCTGCCGTACGACACCGGCCAGATCACCGACGACCGCATCGCCTCGCTCGCGCACGACTTCCACATCTCCGACGCGCTCAGCGGACATGTGCAGGTCTACAGCGCGCACAGCCGCACCCACGCCACGCTGAGCGATCCGACCACGCCCTCACCCAACGGCGCGCCGTTCTCCGAGCAGGTGCAGGCGCCGCACCTGCGGCGTACCGGCGGCCTGCTCAGCCTGACCTATGTGCATGGCCGGCACACGCTCAGCGCCGGTCTCTGGCAGGAGCACAGCAGCGCCGACGCGGCGACGTCCTGGTACACCGAACCGCTGCTGGGGCAGGGCCGGCCGCTGCGCACCACCGGGCCGTGGGATGTGTACGGCCCGGCGTTCAATACCGACAACGTCTCGCAGTGGACCACCCGCGCGCGCCAGGTCTACCTGCACGACGACATCGCGCTGAGCGACACGCTGGTGCTGGGCCTTGGCGCCAAGGCGGTGGATTTCCGCACCAGCGGCGGCGGTGTCGGCGATGCGCCGGACCGGCCGGCGGCCGGCACGCTGCGCGCGAAGAGCGCGTTCCTGCCGCATCTGTCGCTGTTCTGGAGCCCGACCACGCAGACCGACGGCTTCATCGACCTGGGCAGCGCGATGAACGGCTTCCGCGTCGCCCAGCGCGGCAACATCGGCTATACCGCCTCGGCCTGGACCGTCCCCGACCAGGCCACGTTCGACCGCCTGGCCCGCCACCTGCAGCCGGAACAGGACTGGAACCTCACCCTCGGCGGCACCCATCGCTTCGACCGCGCCACCGTCACCGCGGACGTGTTCTACGGCGACATCCGCCATCGCCTGCTGTCGGCCGCGGTCGGCACCCAGTTCGCGCAGGTCAACACCGTGCAGGTGATGCCGAAGATGCACACCTTCGGCGCCGACCTGGGCGTGACCGTCGACCTCACCCCGCACCTGCAGTTCTACCAAGGCGTGGCGCTGGCGCGCTCGGTCTACGACCGCGACGTGGTCGTCGACGGCAACGTCTATCCGATCCAGGGCAAGGCGCAGCCGGGCTATCCGCAACTGTCGCTGGTCAGCGACCTGTCAGCGCATGTGCGCCACTGGCGCTTCGGCGCCACCAGCACCGAGTACCTGCATCAGCCCTTCACCTACGAGAACGACCTGCGCGTACCGGCGTTCTGGCAGGTCAACACGTACACGGCGTACACGCTGGGGCCCGACAGCCCGCTACCCGGCCTGGAACTGCGCCTTGACGTCAGCAACCTGCTCGACCGCCACAACATCGGTACCGCCAACATCGCCGGCTCGGCGTTCGCCGGCGACTACCAGACGCTGCAGCGCAGCGCGCCGCGGCAGCTGTTGTTCAGTACCTCGCTGGCGTTCTGAGGCAGCGGCATGCGCGTCCACGCCAGCGGCGCGCATGCATGGGGCAGACATGGCTTTCACGGCGGTGCCACGCCGGCGCGACTAGAAGTTTGCGTAACGGTCCGCCGACGCATGCCGCGTCCGTCGGCTTCGCCGCCGCGCTGCAGCGCGCCCTCCACGACCGCAGCGGCCTCTGGACGACAGGACATCGGCATGAGCGACGACACCCGCAATACCGGTTCGCCCGATCGAGATCGCATCAACCTCCACGAAGACGACGAAGTGCGCTACTGGACGCAGGCGTTGGGCGTGACCGCCGACGAATTGCGCGCGGCGGTGCAGGCGCTGGGCAGCAGCGCCGCGGCGGTCCGCGCGCACCTGCGCACGTGACGCGGGCCGGGCCCGCGCCATGAGCCTCGCCGACTACCGCCGCAAGCGCCGCTTCGACAAGACCCGCGAACCGGAGCCGGGCAAGCCGGTGCCGGCGGGGCAGCGGCCGATCTTCGTCGTGCAGCTGCACCACGCCAGCCGCCGCCATTACGATTTCCGCCTGCAGGTCGGCGATGCGCTGAAGAGCTGGGCGGTGCCGAAAGGGCCGAGCTACGACCCCAAGGTCAAGCGCATGGCGGTGGAAGTGGAAGACCATCCACTGGACTACGCCACGTTCGAGGGCGAGATCCCGCAGGGCGAATACGGCGGCGGCCACGTCGCCCAGTTCGATCACGGCGTGTGGAGCAGCGCGGACGATCCGGAAGCGCAACTGGCCAAGGGTCATCTGCGCTTCGAACTGTTCGGCGACAAGCTCAAGGGCGGCTGGCACCTGGTGCGCTCGGGCAAGCCGGCGCGGCAACCGCAGTGGCTGCTGTTCAAGGAGGACGACGCCTTCGCCGGCGATCTGGAGGCGGATGACCTGCTGGCCGATGTCACCGCGGCGCCGGCGCAGGACGTCAAGCGTGCCGGCGCCGGCAAACCGGACAAGCGCAAGGTCACGGTGGTGGCGCCAGTGCGCAAAGGCCGCCGGACGAACTGGGCCAAGTTGGCCGAGGCGCTGCCCGGCGCGATGCCGGCGGCGGCGCCGGACGGGCCGTTCGCGCCGCAGCTGGCCCGGCTTGGCGACGCGCCGCCACAGGGCGCGCAGTGGATCCACGAGATCAAGTGGGACGGCTACCGGATCCTGGCCACCGTCGCCGACGGCGTGGTGCGGCTGTGGTCGCGCAACGCGATCGAATGGACCGACAAGATTCCCGAGATCCGCGATGCCATCGCCGCGCTGGGCCTGCGCTCGGCGGCGCTGGATGGCGAACTGATCGCCGGCAAGGGCACCAAGGAGGACTTTAACCTGCTGCAGGCAGTGCTGTCCGGCGAGCGTCAGGGCAAGCTCGCGCTGGCCCTGTTCGACCTGCTGCATCTGGACGGCATCGACATCGCCGCTGCACCGCTGTCCGCGCGCAAGGCGCTGCTGCAGCGGCTGCTGCAGAACGCCGATACGCACCTTGCCTTCAGCTCGCACATCGACGGCGACGGCGACGCCGCGTTCCAGCTCGCCGGCGCGCAGCACTTCGAGGGCATCGTCTCCAAGCGCGCCGATCGCGGCTACCACGGCGGCCGCAGCGACGACTGGCGCAAGACCAAGCAATTGCGCTCGGACGAATTCGCGGTGGTCGGCTACACCGCACCCAAGGGCAGCCGCAGCGGCTTCGGCGCGTTGCTGCTGGCGCGGCCGGATCCCGAACATGGCTGGCTGTACGTCGGGCGGGTCGGCTCCGGCTTCTCCGACGCGCTGCTGCGCGAGCTGACCGCACTGATCGGCAAGGCCGGCAGCACCACGCCCAGCGTGCACGTGCCCACTACCGAAACCGACCTGCGCAGCGCGCGCTGGTTCGCGCCGCGCTTCGTGGTGGAGGTGTTCTACCGCGGCATCGGCGGACAGCAGTTGCTGCGCCAGGCCTCGCTGAAGGCGGTGCGCCCGGACAAGGACATCGCCGACCTGCGCGATGCCGACGCACCGGCACCGCGCGCGGCGGCGGCGCGGGCGACGCTGGCGGCCAGGAAAGCCAAGGCAGACGGGCCGGCCAAAACAACGAAGGCAACCAAGGGGGCGAAGGCGGCGAAGTCGAGCGAAACCAAGACCAGCGGTCCCCGGCGCAGCAAGCGCGATGTCGCGGCCACGGTCACCGCGCGCACGCCGCCGACCCTGTCCAGCCCGGGCCGCGTGGTCTTCCCCGACATCGGCGCGACCAAGCGCGAGGTCTGGGACTACTACAGCGCGGTGATGGATCACCTGCTGCCGGAGATCGCCGGTCGCCCGCTGTCGATCATCCGCTGTCCGGCTGGCGCCGAACGCGCGTGCTTCTTCCAGAAGCACCACACCGCCGGGCTGGAACTGGTGTCGTCGGTGCGGTTGAAGGAAGAAAGCGGCACCCAGGCCGAGTACCTGGTGGTCGAGGATGCGGCCGGGCTGCTGGAGCTGGTGCAGTTCAACGCCCTGGAATTCCATCCCTGGGGCGCCAAGGCACAGCGCCCGGACGTGGCCGACCGCGTGGTGTTCGACCTGGATCCAGGCCCGGACGTGCCTTTCGCCGAGGTCAAGCGCGCCGCCACCGACATCCGCAAGCTGCTCGCGCAACTGGAGCTGGAATCATTCCTGCGCGTGTCCGGCGGCAAGGGCCTGCACGTGGTGGTGCCGCTGGCGCCGGGCTGCGATTGGGACCTGACCAAGCGCTTCGCCCATGGCTTCGCCGACGCGCTGGCGCAGTCGCAACCGGATCGCTTCCTCGCCACCGCCAGCAAGCGCCTGCGCAACCAGCGCATCTTCGTCGATTACCTGCGCAACGGCCGCGGCGCCACCGCGGTGGCCTCGTACTCGCTGCGCGCCCGCGCCGGCGCCCCGGTGGCGATGCCGCTGGCCTGGAGCGACCTGTCCAAACTGCACCGCGCCGACGCCTTCAAGCTGCGCGACGTCCCCGCCAAGCTGAAACGGCGACGCAAGGATCCCTGGGCCGGCATCGACGCGCTGAAGCAGAACCTGTCGCGCTGGGCCGAAACGGAGTGAGCAAAGCCCCTCTCCCGTCGGGAGAGGGGCTGGGGTGAGGGTCGGCGCGTAGCGACTCGCTGAGATTGAACGCGAGCGACCGTACCCTCATCCGCCCCTGCGGGGCACCTTCTCCCTAGGGGAGAAGGGAAAAGCCGAGCCCCTCTCCCATCGGGAGAGGGGTTGGGGTGAGGGTCCGGCGCGTAGCGACTCGCTGAGATCGAACGCGAGCGACCCGTACCCTCATCCGCCCCTTCGGGGCACCTTCCCCCAAAAAGGGGGCCATGGTCCCGAAGGGAGAAGGAGGAGCAAAGCCCCTCTCCCGTCGGGAGAGGGGTTGGGGTGAGGGTCCGACCGCCAGCCAACTCACC
>NZ_NMPP01000054.1:0-18765 GCF_009192885.1 Xanthomonas sp. LMG 12462
CCGACCGCCAGCCAACTCACCCGCCAACCCACGCACCCACTACCCCGTCGGCCCACCCATCACCGGCAGGATCGCGCCATTGATGTAGCTGGCGGTGATCGGCGAGGCCAGGAACACATACGCCGGCGACAGCTCCTCCGGCTGCGCCGGGCGTCCCATCGGGTTCTGCTTGCCGAATTCGGCCACGTCCTCCGCAGGCTTGTCGGCGGGATTGAGCGGCGTCCATACCGGCCCCGGCGCGACCGCGTTGACGCGGATGCCGCGCGGCTGCAACTGGCTGGCCAGCGCCATGGTGAAGGCATGGATCGCGCCCTTGGTCGCCGAATAGTCCAACAGCGACTTGCTGCCGAACAGCCCGGTCTCCGAACCGCTGTTGACGATCGCCGAACCACGCTTGAGATGCGGCAGCGCCGCGCGCGCCATGTGGAAATAGCCGGCGATGTTGGTCTGCAAGGTCTCCTGCAGATGTTCCTCGCTCAGGTCCTCCAGCGCATCGCAATGCAACTGGAACGCGGCGTTGTTGACCAGCACATCGAGCCCACCGAAGGCTTTGACGGTCTGCGCCACCGCGTCCTCGCAGAACGCCGGATCCTTCACGTCGCCGGCGATGGTGATGCAGCGGCGGCCTTCGTTCTCCACATGCTGGCGGGTGACCTGCGCATCCTCGTGTTCGTCCAGGTACAGCACCGCCACGTCCGCGCCCTCGCGCGCGAACAGCACCGCTACCGCGCGGCCGATGCCCGAATCGGCGCCGGTCACGATCGCGCTCATGCCGCGCAGCTTGCCGCTGCCCACGTACTCCGGCGCCTCGAAGCGCGGCTGCAGCGCCAGCTCGTGCTCGTTGCCCGGCTTGGCCAGGTGCTGCCTGGGCATGCGCTGCGGCTGCTTGCGCGGCCCGGCCTGGCCGGCGTCGCCCGGCTTGGCGCGCTTGGGCTTGGGCTTGGCGTCGCCGGCATCGACCGCGCGCTGCAGCGCGCGTTGCTGCTGCACGGTCTTGGCGCTGGACGACGCCACGACGCCACTGCGCTTGGAAGGGGCGGACTTGGTGGCGGCAGGACGCTTGCGGGAGGCCATCGGCAATACTCCGGATGCGGGAGGAGGACGCAATCGCGCAGTCCTCCTCGAAGGGAAGGAACGGGCGTCGCTCAGGCGCGGTCGGCGAGACCGCTGACGCCGGCGTGCTGGGCGCAGTGCGCGCAGCAGAACATGCGCTCGCCGGCTTGCACGCCGTGGCCGACGATGCGGCACTCGCAGTGGCTGCAGCGCGGGGCGAAGGCGTGGATGGCGCACTCGAACGAATCGAAGGTACCGCTGCGCGCGCCCTGGGTCAGGGTGAAGGCCTGGTCGTAGTCGTTTCCGCAGACATCGCAGGTGGCCATGATCGGCTCCGGTTGCTGGGGGAATCCCGAGTCTGGCCCCGCCGGCGGCCACGACCGGTGAAACCGCCGGCGCGATCTCTTCATGCGGCGCAAACATGCGCCGCGACAGGCTCGCGCCATCGATCGAAGGAGACGCCCCATGATCCGCCACCCGCTTGCCCGCCTCGCCCCGTTCGCCGCCGTGCTGCTGCTCGGCGCCTGCAGCACCACCCAGGTGGCGCAGGTGCAGCCGATCGACGGCATCATCTCCGGACAGTGCCATATCGACAAGGTGCGCGGCGCCGTCGGCCTGGCCGCCTCGCGCATGACCGTCGAACGCGCCCGCGTCGACAGCGACAGTCTCAAGGTGCAGGTGGTGAGGAGCAGTGTCAGCGACAACGGCGCCACCTCCAGCGGCGTGGACAGCGCCAACCGCGGCGCCCGCGAAACCGGCGGCGACCGCCTGACCGTCGAAGTCGGCCCGACCAACAACATCACCACCGTGTATTGCGGCTGATCCGCACCGCGGGACCGTGCCGCCGCATCCGCGGCGGCGCGGCGCTCAGGCGCGCTTGCGTGCGGGAGTTACGGTCTTGCGCTTGGCGCGGGTACCGCTGCCCTGCGCGCCCGCCGCAGCACCCTTGCGCGCAGCACGCGCGCCCTTGCGCAGCGACGGCGCCTTGGCCGCGCTGCGGCCAGCGGCCTTGGCCGCCTTGCGTGCCGCGGTGCGTGCCCGGCCCAGGTACTTCAGCGTGATCAGGTCCCACTGCCGCTCGCCGCGCACGCCCTCGCACAGGCCGTGCAGGCGGCCGCAGCGCCAACCGTCGAACACGCACGGGTCGATATAGGCCTTGCGGCACACCGCCGGAGTATTGCCCAGCGCCTCGGCCACCTCGCGGATCACCGCGTTCTGCGCCTGCGCCAGCGCGCGCTCGCCGCCGGTGTCCGGCAGCGGCAGCGCGGCCAAGCGCTGCAGCGCGGCGCGGGTGCCGCCCCAGGTGCGGAAGTCCTTGGCGGTGAAGCTCTCGCCCATCGCCTCGCGCAGGTAGTCGTTGACCTCGCCCGAATCCACCGGCTGCAGCTGGCCGTCGTCGTCGCGGTACTGGAACAGCGCCTGCCCCGGCAATTGCTGGCAGCCGCGGATCAGCTTGACCAGGTGCACGTCGTCGACCTCGATGTCGTGCTCCTGGCCGCCCTTGCCGCGGAACTGCAGCCGCGCACGGCCGCCCTTCACGAATGCCAGGTGGCGATTGCGCAGCGTGGTCAGGCCGTAGGAGCGGTTGCTGCGCGCGTATTCGGCGTTGCCCACGCGCACCAGGGTCTCGGCCATCAACGCCACCACCATCGCCAACACCTTGTCGCGCGGGTAGCCAGGCAGGGCCATGTCGCGGCGCAGGCGCCGGCGCAGCCGCGGCAGGGCCTGGCCGAAGGCGACGATGCGCTCGAACTTGCCGTCGCCGCGCACCTGCGCCCAGTCGGCGTGGTAGCGGTACTGCTTGCGCCGGCGTGCGTCGCGGCCGGTGGCCTGCAGGTGGCCGTTGTCGCGCGTGCAGATCCACACCTCGGTATAGGCCGGCGGGATCGCCAGCTGGCGGATGCGCTGCAGGGTGGCCGCATCGCGCACCGCGCTGCCGTCTGGCAGACGGTAGCCGAACCCCTTGCCGGCACGGCGGCGGACGATGCCCGGCTCCTGATCGCTGACATAGACCAGGCCGGCGCTGCTGGCGGCCTGGCGGGACTGGCGGGCACGCGCCGCCTCGGCCGCGGCGGTGGAACGGGACGCGTTGGACATCGGACCTCCGGAAGCCGGAACCGCGGCCAGCGCCGCCGGTTCCACGAGCATCGATTGTCGGCAGTGCCGCGGCTAGGCCGCGTGAGCGATTGCCGCCTGCCGCATGTCGGTCCACCACTGCGGAAGTACTGCAGTTCGTGCGGGAGGGACTTCAGTCCCGATGCCCAACGCTGTCGGCGCGCCTTGGACATCACGCGTCGCGGCTCAAGCCATTCCCACAACGTGTGTCGGCGTGCCGGTTAACGCCTGGCGAACGCGCGGTATCCGATCCTGTCGCCACCGGAACCCACGCTGCGCCGGCGCCTGCCGTCGCCCGGCGAGACGACGGCAACGCAAAGCGCATCACACGTTCTATGCTTCACCCATCTTCCCTCCAGCCATAGGAGCCCCGATGAGCAACCTCCTTTCCTCCCGTGCGTCCACGCGTGCCGGCCTGCTCGGCACGGCCTGCCTGGCGCTGGCCCTGGCCGCCTGCGGCGCGCCGCCGCCGGACGAGCAGGAACAGGTGAGCGCCAAGGCCCAGGCCGCCGCGCAGCAGGCCGCCGCGCCGGACCCGGCCAACGCACCGGACGCCCCTCCGGTGGGCACCTGCGATGCCTCGCAGGCGCAGGGCCTGGTTGGGCAGACCTTCGCGCCGACGCTGCTGGACCAGGCACGCAGCGACACCGGCGCCAAGACCGCGCGCGTGCTCAAGCCGAACCAGGCAGTGACCATGGAGTTCAACGGCGAACGGCTCAACATCGAGGTCGACGAGAAGAACCAGATCACCGGCGTGCGCTGCGGCTAGGGCCCGTCCCCATTCCCGGGCAGGTCGCGCCGCCCTTGCGCGTGCCCGGGCAAGGAAGCGCGAGGGAGTGGACGTCTGTCCATGACGGGCAATGACACAGTCCCGGGCACGCACAAGGACAGGCCCGGGGGCGCCGCCAGGACGCCCGGCGCGGCGGCGGCGACAGCGCCGCCGCCAGCGCTGAAGTTGCAGGTGTAACGGTGTATTGCGGCACCGCACCAACTATGTTTTAGTCGGGATTCCGGTGACCTCAAGAAGCGCTCCAGGACAGAGCGGGGGCGAGTGTCGCCGCGTTCCTTCGGATCGCTTTCAGAGGCAGACATGGCCCCCCGCAACCGCCACGGGCTCTACGACCCCCAAGACGAGCGCGATGCCTGTGGTTTCGGCATGGTCGCGCAACTCGACGACCAACCTTCGCGGGCGCTGGTGGATACCGCCATCGCCGCCCTGTCGCGCATGACCCACCGCGGCGGCGTCGCCGCCGATGGCCTCACCGGCGACGGCTGCGGCCTGCTGATCCGCAAACCCGAGCCGTTCCTGCGCGCGCTGGCGCGCGAGGCCGGCATCGCGGTCGGCGCGCGCTTCGCTGCCGGCAACGTGTTCCTGCCGCGCGACGATGCCGACGCCGCCGCACGCTGTCGCCAGGTGCTGGAAGAGGAACTGCGTCGGGTCGGCGCGCAGCCATGCGGCTGGCGCCTCACCCCCACCGACGATGCGGTGTGCGGGCAACTGGCCAAGGACACCCTGCCGCGCATCGAGCAGGTGTTCGTCGACGCCGGCGCCGATCAGAGTGAAGACGCGTTCGCCCTGGCCCTGTTCCTGGCGCGCCGCCGCGCCGAGCAGCGCCTGCGCGAGGTCGCCGATTTCTACGTCACCACGCTCTCGCCCAACGGCATCAGCTACAAGGGCATGGTGCTGCCGGACAAGCTCAGCACCTTCTACCCGGACCTGCAGCGCAACGACCTGGCCTCCAGCGCCATCGTGTTCCACCAGCGCTTCTCCACCAACACGCTGCCGCGCTGGCCGCTGGCGCACCCGTTCCGCCTGCTCGCGCACAACGGCGAGATCAACACCATCGAGGGCAACCGGCACTGGGCGCAGGCGCGCAGCAAGGTGTGGAAGACCCCGCGTTTCGACATCGCCGAGCTGGACCCGGTGATCTCGATGCATGGCTCCGATTCGCAGAGCCTGGACAACATGCTCGAGCTGCTGGTCGCCGGCGGCATGGACCTGCTGCAGGCGCTGCGCATCCTGGTGCCGCCGGCCACGCAGTCGCTGGAGTTCAAGGACGCCGACCTGGCCGCGTTCTACGAGTTCTACGGCCTCAACACCGAGCCGTGGGACGGCCCGGCCGGCATCGTCGCCTGCGACGGCCGCTACGCCGCATGCATGCTCGACCGCAACGGCCTGCGCCCGGCGCGCTGGATGCTGACCTCCGACCGGCATTTCCTGGTGGCCTCCGAAGCCGGCGTGTGGGAACTGCCGGCCGAGCGCGTCACCCGCAAGGGCAAGCTCGGCCCCGGCGAGATGATGGCCATCGACCTCAAGCGCGGCGACCTGCTCGATTCGGACGCCATCGACCGCATCAACCGCGGCCGTGCCCCGTACAAGCAATGGCTGCAGCAGGGTGTGACCTACCTGCAGACCGAACTGATCGACCCCTCGCTGGTCGAGGAGCCGTTCGACGAGCGCACCCTGCGCAGCTACCACAAGCTGTTCCAGCTCAGCACCGAGGAAGTGGAGCAGGTGCTGCGGCCGCTGGCCGAGACCGAGCAGGAAGCCACCGGCTCGATGGGCGACGACACCCCGATGGCGGTGCTCAGCCGCCACACCCGGCCGCTGTACGACTACTTCCGCCAGGCCTTCGCGCAGGTCACCAACCCGCCGATCGACCCGCTGCGGGAAGACTGCGTGATGTCGCTGACCACCCAGCTCGGCAAGGAGACCAACATCTTCCATGCCGGCCCGGAGACGGTGAACCACGTCATCCTCAACTCGCCGGTGCTCAGCCAGCGCAAGCTGCGGCAGTTGCTGAAGATGCCGCAGTACCTGACCCGCAACGCGCAGATCGACCTGTCCTACAGCGTCGAGGAAGGCCTGGAGGCCGGCCTCAAGCGCATCTGCGCCGAGGCCGAACAGGCCGCGCGCGACGGCAAGGTCATGCTGCTGCTGACCGACCGCTACCCGGTGCCGGAGCGGCCCATGGCGCATGCGCTGCTGGCCACCGGCGCGGTGCACCACCACCTCTCGCGCGTGGGCCTGCGCTGCGACGTCAACCTGATCATCGAGACCGGCACCGCGCGCGACCCGCACCACATGGCCTGCCTGCTCGGCTTCGGCGCCACCGCGGTGTATCCGTACCTGGCCTACCAGACCCTGTTCGACCTGGGCCGGCGCGGCATCCTGCTGCTCAAGAGCGGCGGCGAGCAGACCCAGATCGGCCGCAAGTACCGCAAGGGCATCTACAAGGGCCTGTCCAAGATCATCTCCAAGATGGGCATCTGCACCATCGCCAGCTACCGCGGCGCGCAGCTGTTCGAGATCGTCGGGCTGGATCCGGACGTGGTGGCGCTGTGCTTCCCGGACACCGCCGCGCGCATCGGCGGCGTCGGCCTGGCGCGGCTGGACACCGAGGCGCGGCAGCTCGCCGCGCGCGCCTGGAACGACCTGCTCAAGCCGGAAGTGGGCGGCCTGCTCAAGTACGTGCACGGCGGCGAGTACCACATGTACAACCCGGACGTGGTGCTGACCCTGCAGCGCGCCACCCGCAGCGGCCTGCAGGCCGACTGGGACGCCTACGCCGCCGCGGTGCACGGGCGCCCGGCCTCGGCCCTGCGCGACCTGCTGCAACTCAAGCGCGCGGCCACGCCGACCCCGCTGGACGAGGTCGCTCCGGCCGAGGACCTGCTGCGTCGCTTCGACACCGCCGCGATCAGCCTCGGCGCGCTGTCGCCGGAGGCGCACGAGGCGCTGGCGATCGCGATGAACCGCCTCGGCGGGCGCAGCAATTCCGGCGAAGGCGGCGAAGACCCGGCGCGCTACGGCACCGAGAAGCGGTCCAAGATCAAGCAGGTGGCCTCCGGGCGCTTCGGCGTCACCCCCGAATACCTGGTCAATGCCGAGGTGCTGCAGATCAAGGTCGCGCAGGGCGCCAAGCCCGGCGAAGGCGGCCAGCTGCCCGGGCATAAGGTCAACGAACTGATCGCGCGGCTGCGCTACGCCAAGCCGGGCATCGGCCTGATCTCGCCGCCGCCGCACCACGACATCTACTCGATCGAAGACCTCGCGCAGCTGATCTACGACCTCAAGCAGGTCAATCCGAGCGCGCTGGTGTCGGTGAAGCTGGTCAGCCATGCCGGCGTGGGCACCATCGCCGCCGGCGTGGTCAAGGCCGGCGCCGACCTGATCACCGTGTCCGGCCACGACGGCGGCACCGGCGCCAGCCCGGTCAGCTCGATCCGCTACGCCGGCGTGCCGTGGGAACTGGGCGTGGCCGAGTCGCACCAGGCGCTGGTCGCCAACGACTTGCGCGCGCGCACCATCCTGCAGACCGACGGCGGCCTGAAGACCGGCCTGGACGTGGTCAAGGCGGCGATCCTGGGCGCGGACAGCTTCGGCTTCGGCACCGGGCCGATGATCGTGCTCGGCTGCAAGTACCTGCGCATCTGCCACCTCAACAACTGCGCCACCGGCGTGGCCACCCAGGACGAGCGCCTGCGCGCCAACCACTTCGTCGGCCTGCCCGAGCGCGTGGAGAACTTCTTCCGGCTGCTGGCCGAGGAAGTGCGGCAGTGGCTGTCGTACCTGGGCGTGCGCTCGCTGGACGAGATCGTCGGCCGCACCGAACTGCTGCAGCAACTGGACATCTCGCCGCGCGAAGGCGTGCGCGTGGACCTGTCGCGGCTGCTCAAGGACGTGCGTCATGACGGCGGCCACTGCGCCGCGCAGCGCCTGTACGAATCGCCGGACAGCCTGGCCACGCAGATGGACGGCCTGCTCGCCGACGCCATCGCGCACAAGCGCGGCGGCGACCATCGCTTCCTGATCCACAACACCGACCGTTCGATCGGCGCGCGCCTGTCCGGCGCCATCGCCCGCGTCCACGGCAACCATGGCATGGACGATGCGCCGCTGACCCTGCGCTTCCGTGGCTCGGCCGGGCAGAGCTTCGGCGCGTTCAACGCCGGCGGCCTGCACCTGGAGCTGGAAGGCGAGGCCAACGACTACGTCGGCAAGGGCATGGCCGGCGGCCGCCTGGTGGTGCGTCCGCCGCGCGGCGCGCGCTTCGAGGCACGCAGCACCGCGATCATCGGCAACACCTGCCTGTACGGCGCCACCGGTGGCGAACTGTACGCGGCCGGCCGCGCCGGCGAGCGCTTCGCGGTGCGCAACTCCGGCGCGCTGGCGGTGATCGAGGGCGCCGGCGACCACTGCTGCGAGTACATGACCGACGGCATCGTGCTGGTGCTGGGCAAGGTCGGCCTGAACTTCGGTGCCGGCTTCACCGGCGGCCTGGCCTACGTGCTCGACGTGGACCGCGACTTCGTCGACCGCTACAACCACGAACTGATCGACATCCACCGCATCTCCGCCGAAGGCTTCGAGAGCCACCGCCAGCACCTGCACAAGCTGATCAGCCGCCACCGCGAACTGACCGGCAGCATCTGGGCGCAGCAGATCCTCGACGAGTTCCGCGACTACGTCGGCAAGTTCTGGCTGGTCAAACCGAAGGCGGCGAGCATCGAGTCGTTGACCGAGTCGCTGAGGCGCGCCGCCTGATGGCGGCGCGCCGGGAATCGGGAATGGAGAATCGGGAATGGTAAAAGCCCGGCTCCCCCAGTTTCCGATCGCGCGCGCAGATTCGCTTTTGCCATTCCCCATTCCCCATTCCCGGTTCCCCACACCATGAGCCGCAAACACGCCTTCCAGTTCCTCGACCTGCCCCGGCAGATGCCGCAACGCATTCCGGTGGAACTGCGCACCTCCGGCGACTGGAACGAGCTGTACGGCAAGTTCGACAAGGCCGACGCGCAGTACCAGGCCGGGCGCTGCCTGGATTGCGGCAACCCGTACTGCAGCTGGAAGTGCCCGGTGCACAACGCCATCCCGCAGTGGCTGCAGCTGGTGCAGGAAAACCGTATCGAAGAGGCCGCGGCGCTGTGCCACAGCACCAATCCGCTGCCGGAGGTGTGCGGCCGGGTGTGCCCGCAGGACCGCCTGTGCGAAGGCAGCTGCACGCTGGAGGAATTCGGCGCGGTCACCATCGGCGCGGTGGAGAAGTACATCGTCGATACCGCGCTCAACAACGGTTGGCGCCCGGACCTGAGCCAGGTCGAACCCACCGGCAAGCGCGTGGCGGTGGTCGGCGCCGGCCCGGCCGGGCTCAGCTGCGCCGACCGCCTCGCACGCGCCGGCATCCAGGCGGTGGTGTACGACCGCTACGAGCAGATCGGCGGGCTGCTGCAGTTCGGCATCCCCAGCTTCAAGCTGGACAAGAGCGTGATCGGCAAGCGCCGCGAAGTGCTCGAAGGCATGGGCGTGCAGTTCCGCCTGGGCGTGGAGATCGGCCGCGACGTGAGCCTGGAGCAGTTGCTGGAGGAGTACGACGCGGTGTTCCTGGGCACCGGCGCCTACCGCTACACCGACGGCGGCCTGCCCGGCCAGGACCTGCCCGGCGTGCTGCCGGCGCTGCCGTTCCTGGTGCAGAACAGCCGCATCGTCGGCGGCAACGACCCCTGGGGCCGGCCGATCGCCGGCTGGGAAGACAAGATCGCGCTGCCCGACCTGAGCGGCAAGCGCGTGGTCGTGCTGGGCGGCGGCGACACCGGCATGGACTGCGTGCGCAGCGCGATCCGCCTGGGCGCGGCCAAGGTCACCTGCGCCTACCGCCGCGACGAGGCCAACATGCCCGGCTCGGCGCGCGAGGTGGCCAATGCGCGCGAGGAAGGCGTGCGCTTCCTGTTCAACCGCCAGCCGCTGGCGGTGGAAGCCGATGCCGCCGGCAACCTGGCCGGCGTACGCGTGGTGCAGACCCGTCTGGGCGAGCCGGATGCGCGCGGGCGCCAGGCCGCGGTGCCGGTGGAAGGCAGCGAATCGCTGCTGGACGCGGACGTGGTCATCATCGCCTTCGGCTTCTCGCCGAGCGTGCCGGAGTGGCTGGCGGCGCAAGGCGTGGAAGGTACCGCCAACGGCCGCATCCTCGCCGGCGGCAGCGAGCCCGACGGCAGCGGCCGCCTGCCGTACCAGACCACCAACCCGAAACTGTTCGCTGGCGGCGACGCCGTGCGCGGCGCCGACCTGGTGGTGACTGCGGTGGCCGAAGGCCGCGACGCGGCAGCCAGCATCGCCGAATGGATCGGCAACCGCCTGCCGGTGACGACCCAGGCTGCGGCCTGAGCGACGCTGCGAGGCTCCAGCAGCGTTCGGTCAGTTCGGCGGCGACGGCGGCGGCAATACTTGCTCGACTGGGCGATGTGGCCTTCGACCGCATCGCCGAATCGCTGCGCCCTGCATTCGCCGAGAGGCGAGGACGCCTGGAGCGGCCGGCCTCCAGCAACGTCGCCAGCGCCTGCGCTGGCCTCGGCATGGACCTCGTCGAACGCTACCGCCTCGGCACCGCCGCCGCCGACAGCGATCGCCTTCAACGCCACCACCGCCGCGGCGCAGGTAGCGTCGCCGGCCTCTAGCGAACACCTTCTCCACCGCTCGTCCTTCGTCGCGTGCCCAACCTGGCGCCCCGGCGATGGACGCATGGCCGCGATCTCGATCACGCCGCTGCTGCCGGCTGCACCACGCACCTGATGTGACGCCGCCGACGTCCGCGCGCAGCGTGTCCGCGCCAGGTGAATGCCGGGCTAACACGGGTGCGTGCAGGCTGGCGATCACGGGGGCGATCCTTGCACGCTTGCGCCTGCCGCTCCGCGCTCCCCCGACGCGGACGGCGCCTCCCCTCACTCCAGGAAGCTCCCCCATGTCGCTTTCCTCGTCGTGTTCCCCGCGCTGGCGTTCCCTGCCGCTGGCACTGCTGCTCGCCACCGTCGCCTGCAACGCCGCCGCCGAAGGCCGCAGCGTGCTCAAGTACGCCGGCGTCAACCTGTCCGGCGCCGAGTTCAACTCCGGCAAGAAGCCCGGTGTGCTGTACAAGGACTACACCTACCCGACCGCCGGCGACTACAGCTACTTCGCCAGCAAGGGCATGAACACCATCCGCCTGCCGTTCCTGTGGGAGCGCCTGCAGCCCACCGCCAAGGGCGAGTTCGACCCGGCGCAACTGGCGCTGTTGAAGAAGGCGGTGGAGCAGGCCAAGGCCAACCACCTGTACCTGATCCTGGACCCGCACAACTACGCCAAGTACAACGGCGCGCTGGTCGGCAGCGAGGGCGCCCCCGACGAGGTGTTCGCCGACCTGTGGCGGCGCCTGGCCAAGGAGTTCAAGGGCGACGACCACGTCATCTTCGGGCTGATGAACGAGCCCAACGCGGTGTCCTCGACCGACTGGGCCAGTGCGGCGCAGGCGGCGATCGACGCCATCCGCAAGGCCGGCGCCAACAACCTGATCCTGGTGCCGGGCACCGCCTACACCGGCGCGCACAGCTGGCGCAGCACCGCCTACGGCACGCCCAACGCGGTTGCCCTGCAGCCGCTGAAGGATCCGCGCAACCGCATGGCGTTCGAAGCGCACCAGTACCTGGACCGCGACAACAGCGGCACCAAGGGCGAGTGCGTCAGCGCCACCGCCGGCGCCGAGAAGCTGGCCGGCTTCGTCAGCTGGTTGCGCGAGAACAAGAAGGTCGGCTTCATCGGCGAGTTCGCCACCGCGAATACGCCCACCTGCAATCAGGCGCTGGAGAACATGCTCAGCTACATGCAGAAGAACGACGACGTGATTCTCGGTTGGACCTGGTGGGCCGCAGGTGCGTGGTGGAAGCCCGACTATCCGTTCAACGTGCAGCCCGGCAAGGACGGCAGCGAGAAGCCGCAGATGGAGATCCTGTCCAAGTACGCGCGCGAGATCACCGGCAAGAAGTGAGCCGTCGCTGCCGGCGCCGCCTGTCGGCAACGCGGCAACACGCCATGCAACGTGTGCGACGCGCACGCCTGGCATAGCACATGCAGCGCGATCCAGTACCGGTTCGCGCTGCCAATCGCCGCACAGATCCATGCATGCGCGCACGCAGCGCATCGCCTCGTCCTCGGCAATGCACTACGGTGTCCGCACACCGTAGTCATCAGCCCGGCCTGGCATCTCCTCGGCCGGGTTCCCCCTCTGATGCCGAAGGAGACTCACCATGATCGCGCGCACCTTGCGGCGGCGGTCGCGGCACGCCTGGCGTGCCGCGCTGCTGCTGTGCCTATCCGTTCCGCTGTCGTCGCTGCAGGCGCGGGAGGCGCTGCGCTTCGCCGGCGTCAACCTGTCCGGTGCCGAGATCGCGCCGTCGAAGATTCCCGGCATCGTCGGAGTCGACTACACCTATCCGCGCAGCAGCGACTACACCTACTTCGCCGGCAAGGGCATGAACCTGCTGCGCCTGCCGGTGCGCTGGGAACGCCTGCAGCCGCAACCGCGCGGCCCGCTCGACGCCGCACAACTGGCGCTGATCGACGACGCCGTGCAGCAGGCCAAGGCGCAGGGCATGTACGTGATCGTGGACATCCACAACTACGCGCGCCACGACGGCCGCCTCATCGGCAGCAGCGGCCTGCCGGTCGCCGCCTTCGTCGACCTGTGGCAGCGTCTGGCACGCGCCTACGGCAGCGACAATGCGGTGGTCTTCGGGCTGATGAACGAGCCGCACGGCATCACCCCGGCCGCGTGGGCCACCGCCGCGCAGGCCGCGGTCGATGCGATCCGCGCCACCGGCGCCAGCAACCTGGTCCTGGTGCCGGGCGCGCTGTGGACCGGCGCGCATAGCTGGTACACGCCGGTGGACGGCACCTCGAACGCCAGCGCGCTGGCCACGCTGCACGACCCGCTGCAGCGCGTGGCGATCGAAGTGCACCAGTACCTGGACGCCGATTCCAGCGGCACCAGCCCGGTCTGCGTCAGCGACGACATCGGCGTCCAACGCCTGCGCGCCTTCACCGACTGGCTGCAGCAGACCGGCCATCTCGGCTTTCTCGGCGAATTCGCTGCCGCCGACAATGCGGTCTGCCGCAGCGCGCTGGACGGCATGCTGGCCGACATCGCGCAGCACCCGACGCTGTGGCTGGGCTGGAGCTATTGGGCCGGCGGCGCCTGGTGGCGCGCCGACTATCCGTTCAACGTGCAACCCGACGCCGACGGCCACGACCGTCCGCAGATGGCGATCCTCGCGCCCTGGGCACAGCGCATCACGCGCTGAGCGCGGCGCATGCGTGACAACGCCGTGGCGCACGCCGACAACTAGGCATCTCCAAGTCACGTCGGGACATGTCTGCGAGGGACGGCTCGTGCCCTTTCACCGGCTCAGCGGCAGCGGACTTTTGCCTGGCACGCGCCGTTGCGGGTTTAAGCCTCTGCTACAGAGCAACGTGCATCCGCCGGGTTGTACGCAAGCAGGTGATTCGAGGTGCCCGCATGGCGTGCGACGTGCATTGCGTCGCATATTTCCGATGACCTCGATCGCTCTGGCATGACGGTTGCAGCGTGGTGCACGGCCGCGCACGCCGCATCGTGGCGTCGCCTGCCGCTCTTTCCCCACGAAGGATCCGTCATGCCACGCTATTCCCGTTTTTTCCGCTCCCCGCAATGGCGGCAGCGCGCCGCGCTATGCCTGCTCCTGGCCGCCTGCGCGCCGTTCGCAAACGCCCAGCAGACGCTGCGCTATGCCGGCATCAACCTGGCCGGCGCCGAGTTCAACTCGGCGAAGAAGCCCGGCGTGCTGTTCAAGGACTATGTGTATCCCACCGACGCAGACTACGCGTACACCGCGGCGCAGGGCATGAACATCGTGCGCCTGCCGTTCCTGTGGGAGCGACTGCAGCCGCAGGCCAACGGCCCGCTCGACACCGCGCAACTCGACGCGCTGCGCACCGCGGTCGAACGCGCCAGGCGCTACAACCTGCAACTGATCCTCGACGTGCACAACTACGCCAAGTACGACGGCGTGCGCATCGGCGGCGACGCGGTGCCGGCGGCGGCGCTGGCCGATCTGTGGCGGCGCCTGGCGCTGGTGTTCGGCAACGATGCCAGTGTGGCATTCGGGCTGATGAACGAACCCAACGGCCTCGCCTCCGGCGATTGGGCGGCCATCGCGCAGGCGTCGATCGATGCGATCCGCAGCACCGGCGCCGACAACCTGATCCTGGTGCCCGGCACCGCCTTCAGCGGCGCGCACAGCTGGAACAGCACCTGGTACGGCGTGTCCAACGCGCAGGGATTGCTGACGGTCCACGACCCGGCCGGCAACCTGGCGTTCGAAGTGCATCAGTACCTGGATCCTGACTCCTCCGGCACCAGCGCCGCCTGCGTCAGCACCAGCATCGGTGCGGAACGCCTGCAAGGGTTCACCCAATGGCTGCGCGCCAATGGCTATCGCGGCTTCCTCGGCGAGTTCGGCGGCAGCAGCGATCCCACATGCCTGGCCGCGCTCGACACCATGCTCGGCTACGTCCACGACAACGGCGACGTCTGGCTGGGCTGGACCGCCTGGGCCGGCGGCGCGTGGTGGCGCAGCGACTATGCGTTCAACCTGCAGCCGGACAAGAGCGGCGCCGACAAGCCGCAGATGGACGTGCTGGCGGTGCGCGCGCAGCAGGTCACGCAGTGACAGCGCCAGGGCCGGCATGCGCAGCAGCGGCCCGGCGATCGCGCGGCGATTGAGTCGACACCGCGATCGGGCGCAGACTGTCGCACCTCTTCCGCAGGGATCGACGCATGCGCCTGGGCCTGGCCGCCAACCGACTGCACCACCAGGGCAAGGATGCCGCGCTGTTCCGCTGGCTGCGCGCCAGCGAGGCGGGCATCCGCGAGCTGCAGCTCGGCCTGCACGCGGTCGGCCGAACCCACGAGGCGATCATCCGGGCCGGTCTGCTGGCCGGCCATGCCGGCCTCAGGCGCTACCCGTTCGGCCGCGAGGGCGGACTGATGAAGCTGGTGGCCGAAGTCGTCGGACTGGAAGGCGCCGAACGGACCCTCGACGGCGCCATCTACCTGATCGATCCGGTCGACCCGTCCTCGATCTTCCCCGAGGCGATCGCGCTCAAGCGCCAGTGCGTGATCCACGGCAAGCCGTTCATTTCCACCGTGGCCAGCGCCCGCGACTGGGTGGAGATGGAGCGCATCCACTCCGCGTTGCCACCGGATCCCGGCGCCGACGATCTCTACGCGCTGCAGCGGCAGACCCTGGCGCTGATCGCGCACGATGCGATGAAACCGCAGATGCTGGCCTTCGCCAGCGAACATTTCGATCTGCTGTCGCGCTTCGCCGAGCGCGTGGCCACCGGCACCACCGGGCAGCGGCTCAACGAACTGGCCTGGAGCCGCGGCTGGCCGCAGGGCCAGGCGTGGGTGCAGCGCTATCAGAGCGGCCCGATGGGCGGCGACGCGCAGATCGCCGATCGCGTGCTGGAACGGCGCTGCCACCGCGCGATCTTCTTCGAGGATCCGCACGTCGCGCGCCAGCACGAGGCCGACATCCAACTGCTGGAACGCGCGGTCACCACGGTCACCGACAGCGCCGTGTGCATCACCTCGCCGGCGATCGCCGCGCGCTGGGCGCAGGCCGCCGCACGCCGGCTCGGATCGGCCTGAGGTTTTCGACGCGCGCGATCGCGTCGCGCGCGGACCGCTGACAGGACACGCCGCGACGCCGCGTTGTCGTGCGTGACCATGCGCACAGTCACTGCGATGTCACGCCGATCGCCAACACTGCCGCGCCTGTCCAGATCCCAGGGGGGATCCCATGTTGCGTTTCACCCTGCGCTTGCTGCTGCTCGGCGCAGCAGCGCTGTGCGCGCTGCCGTCCGCGTCCGCGCAACCGGCCGAGCGCTTGCGCGTACACGGCTCCAACAGCCTCGGCGCGCGGCTGATGCCGGCGCTGGTGGAAGCCTGGCTGCAGAGCATGGGCTACCGGCAACTGCAACGTCGTCGCGTCGATGCGACGACGCTGGAGATCGCCGCAGTGCGCGACGATGCGCCGCTGGTGGTCGAGATCGCCGGCACCGGCTCGGCCGCCGGCATCGCCGACCTGGTGCATGGCGACGCCGAGCTGGCGATGCTGGCGCGTCAGCCCGATGCGCGCGAACGCGAGGCCGCCTGGCAGCTCGGCGACCTGGGCTCGCCGGACCAACAGTTCGTCGTGGCCCTGGACGGCGCGCGGGTGCTGGTCGCCGCCGACAACCCCATCGCCACGCTGAGCGTCGCGCAGCTGCGCGACATCCTGAGCGACCGGACCACGCGCTGGTCGCAACTCGGCGGCGCGGACCTGCCGATCGCGCTGCACCGCAGTGCCATCCCCGGCGGTCTCGACGACTTCCTGCGCGAACGCCTGGCGCTGCCGGCGGTGCGCATGCCGGGGAACGTCCTGCATGCCGACCTGGCCGAGGCGGCACGCGCCGTCGTCGGCCATTCCGACGCACTGGCGATCGTCGGGTTGACCACGCCGGTGCCGGCCGGCACACGTGCGCTGGCCATCGCCGACGGCGGTATCGCGGTGCTCCCGACGGCAGCAGCCGTGCGCGGCGAGGACTATCCCTTGGTCCAGCGCTATAGCCTGTACGGCGGCCAGATGATGTCGGCGCTCGGCCGCAGCCTGGCCCTGTACGCCCTCGGTCCGCAGGCGCAACAGCTGGTGCGCCGGCTTGGCCCGATTTCCATGGCGATCGACGTCGATCCGGCCACGCCGCAGAGCGGCACCACCGCTGCCCGCGCGGACGCTAGCTACGCGCAGGCCAGCACCGGCGCCCGGCGCCTGACCACCACGCTGCGTTTCAGCCTGCAGTCGCTCAATGGCATGTACGAAGCGCGCAGCGCCCAGGATCTCGACCGATTGGTCGCCTTCATGCAACAGCCGGCGATGCACGGCCGCGCCCTGGCGGTGATCGGCTTCGCCACACCGGACAGCGCCAACCGGCTGTACCCGACCATCGCCAGCAACGACCGCGCCGACGTCGTCGCCGCGTACCTGGTGCAACGCGGTGTCGCCGTGGAACGGGTCCGCGGTCTCGGCGCACTGCATCCGCTGATCGGCGGCGAAGACGCCATAGCCAAGGCGCGCAACGAACGCGTCGAACTGTGGCTGCTGGATCGGGCGCGATAGGGCAGTCGGAGCGTGGTTGCGGCCGGTTGGGCACGACATCGCTCGGCCGCTCGTCCCCTTCGGAACTTTTCCCCCGAAAAGCAGGCCGTGGTCCCGAGAGGAGAAGGGAACGCCAAAGCCCCTCTCTCGTCGGGAGAGGGGTTGGGGTGAGGGTACGCAGCGCGAAGCGCCCTCGCCGGCGGAAGATGGGAGGTTAGCGCGTTGTCAGGCATTGCCAGCCGCGCGCGCGTGACGCCGCCCTGGCGCCGATACGACCCGTCGCCATCCGCGCATCGGCGAGCGCATGCGGGCGACCGTGCTCCCGGACTCGGGCCATCCGGCGTTCACCGCATCGCGCCTACAGTCGCCCGACACCCTCGCCAGCGCTTCCGGAGATCGCCATGCTTCGCTCATCGCACGCCGGTCTCGGCGTGGTGCTCGCCGGACTCCTGCTGACCCACAGCACGCCTGCCGCCGCGGTGCAGCGGCTGTGGCCGACCGCGGAGCAATGGCAACAGTTGCACGCGTCGGCTTCAACCGATGCAGCCTGGCGCGAGATCGAGGCGACGCAGGCCCGACTGGCCGATGCGGCACGCGCGCAGGGGGCACATCCGCTCGAGACGCTGAGCACCGGCGGCCGCCTGCGCGGCGATCCAGTGAAGGCGGCGACCGAAACCAGCCTGGGCGACATGCCGCGCATCCAGGCGCTGGCGCTGCGCTACGCCCTGGACGGCGAGCACGCCGACGCGCTGGCCGCCGGCGACCAGCTCGCGCAATGGGCCGCGCGCAATGTGCCCAACGGCAATCCGATCGACGAGACCGGGTTGGAACCGGCGATCTTCGCCTACCGCATCGTCCGCCCGACGTTGCCGGACGCGCAACGCCGCGCCATCGATGCATGGATGCGAAAGATCGCCGATGCCGAAATCGGCTCGCGCGATCTCAAGCGCAAGACCGCCACCAACAACTGGCACAGCCATCGGCTGAAGACCGTGGGCATGATTGGCGCCGCGCTCGACGATCAGCGCTTGCTGGACTACGCCCGCACCGGCTTTCGTCAGCAGATCGCAGACAACCTGTTGCCCGACGGCCGCAGCATCGACTTCGTCGAGCGCGATGCGCTGTCCTACCACGTCTACGACCTGCGTCCGCTGGTGACGCTGGCACTGCTGTTCTCCGAACGCGGTGAGGATCTGTACCACTGGCGCGCACCGAACGGCGCATCGCTGGCGCGCAGCGTCGACTGGCTGCTGCCGTATCTGCGCGGCGATCGCAGCCACGCGGAATTCGTCGGCAGCCAGGTGCCGTTCGACAAGGCGCGCTCGGACAACGGCGAAGCCGGCCACGTGATCGGTGCACCGTACGCGACCGAGGACGCGATACCGCTGCTGGTGCTTGCGGCGGCTTACGATCCTGCTTGTGCCGGCCTTGCCAAACACCTCGGCCACGGCACGCCGTCCTGGCGGCTTGCGATTAGCACCTTGCCGGATTCGAAGCGCTAGCGCCGCCCCCGCCGCTTCGGGGCACCTTCTTCCGAGGCGTGAAGGAAGGGACCGAGCCCCTCTCCCGCCGGGAGAGGGGTTGGGGTGAGGGTACGGGGCGCAGCCCCCG
>NZ_NMPP01000055.1:0-9997 GCF_009192885.1 Xanthomonas sp. LMG 12462
TCTCCCGGCGGGAGAGGGGCTAGCTGTTCCTTCTCCCCTCGGGAGAAGGTGCCCCGAAGGGGCGGATGAGGGTACGGGCGAAGCCTCGTGCGCCCGACCTTCGCGAGTCGCTGCGCGCCGTACCCTCACCCCAACCCCTCTCCCGGGGGGGAGAGGGGCGATCTGCGTGCCGCTCAGCGGTCGTCGACCAGGCTGCCGCCGGGCAGGAACACCCAGGTGCGGGTCACCTGCAGGATGTCGACGTTGTCGTCGGTGCGCGGCAGTGGCGGGAACGGCTGCGCCAGTTGCACGATCCGCAGTGCGGCGGCGTCGAGCATCGGCACGCCGCTGGAGCGCAGGATGCGGCTGCTCTCCAGGCTGCCGTCGCGGCGCACGCCGACGCTGATCACCACCTGGCCGCCGAGCCGGCGCCGCCGCGCTTCGTCGGGATAGTTGAGGTTGCCGACGCGCTCGGCGCGGTCGACCCAGGCGCGCAGGTAGTTGGCGTAGGCGTATTCGCGGGTGCTGGCGGAGACGAACTTGCGGTTGGGGCGCTTGGCGTATTGCTCCGAGCGCAGGTGCACTTCGGCGGCCAGGCGTGCCATCTCGGCATCGCGCTGTTCGCGCTGCGCGTCCACCGGCCGTTGCGGGTCGTCGGTACGCGGCTGGGTCTGCGCCACCGGCAGCGGCTGCTCGCCGCGCGCGCTGCTGACCACGCGCGGGGTCGGTTCCGGTGCCGCGGCCGCGGTCTGCGCACGCAACGCCTGCGGCGCCAACCCGTCCTGGCGTTGTGGCACCACGCCGGGCTGGCTGTCGCGCGGACGTTGCGGCGTGTCGTGGTCGCCGCCGCCCTGCTGGTTGGCCTGGGCCAGGAAGTCGGCCTGTTTCGGTGTCAGCGGCGTGCTGGTCTGGCTGAAGATCACGTCCAGCGTCGGCACCAGCGGTGCGTCGTCGTCGATCGCGAAGCCCACGCCCAGGATCAGCAGCCCGTGCACGATCAGCGACAGCACCAGGGTGGCGCTGAGCCGTTCGCGCTCGCCGATGCGCGGCGCGGGCGTCGCGGCGGCCGCGCTCATCGCGCCGGGTAGGCCTCGATGGCGTCGAACAGCAGCCCGGCGATGTTGAGCCCGAACTGCGCGTCCAGCTCGCGCACGCAGGTGGGGCTGGTGACGTTGACCTCGGTGAGGTAGTCGCCGATCACGTCCAGGCCGACGAAGCGCATGCCGCGCCGCTTCATTTCCGGGCCGACCTGGGCGGCGATCCAGCGGTCGCGCTCGCTCAGCGGGCGGCCTTCGCCGCGGCCGCCGGCGGCCAGGTTGCCGCGGAACTCGTCGCCCTGCGGAATCCGCGCCAGGCAGTAGTCCACCGCCACCCCGTCGACCAGCAGGATGCGCTTGTCGCCGGCGCTGATGTCCGGGATGAAGCGCTGCGCCAGCGCCAGCTTGCGGCCGCCGTCGGTCAGCGTCTCCAGGATCACGTTGAGGTTGGGGTCGCCGGTGCCGCTGCGGAAGATCGACCGCCCGCCCATGCCGTCCAGCGGCTTCAGTACCGCCTGGCCATGCTCCAGCACGAAGGCCTTGAGCGTGGCGGCGTCGCGGCTGACCAGCGTCGGCGGACAGCACTGCGGGAATAGCAGGGCGGCCAGCTTTTCGTTGAAGTCGCGCAGGCCCTGCGGGTCGTTGACCACCTGCGCGCCGGCGCGCTGGGCCACGCTGAGCACGTGGGTGTCGTACAGGAACTCCGCATCGAACGGCGGATCCTTGCGCATCAGCACGACCTGGCCGGGGCCGAAGGTCAGGTCGGCGAACGCGTCCAGCTCGAACCAGCCGGCCTTGTCGTCGCGCACCCGCAGCGGCGCGGCCTGGGCGGTTGCGCAGCCATCGCGCAGGGTCAGCCCGCCGGGGCGCACGTAGTGCAGCCGGTGCCCGCGGCGCTGCGCTTCCAGCAGCATCGCGAAGGTCGTGTCTTTGGCGATCTTGATGCTGGCGATGGGGTCCATCACCACGATGACATCGAACGGCATGGGGGCACCTGAGAGACTGAGCGGAAGATGGTAGCGGGTCGGCGGGGGCGCCGCGCACCGGGTGTCGGGCGCGGCTGCGCGGTGTCGCACGTTATCCGCCAAACTGTGACATAGTTTGTGCTGTTACGTGGTTCAACGCAGACCGGCAGCGGCGGCCTTGACAGTCGCAGCGGGTCTTGGGATACATGGCGTTTCGCAGCGAAGCCGGATCCGATGAAGCGTCGCGCGCTTGGGGGCAAGTGATGAGTGAAAACACGACTGCGGGTGGGGAACTCGCAGGCTTGCGGGTCATGGTGATCGACGATTCGAAAACGATCCGTCGTACTGCCGAAACGTTGCTGAAGCGCGAAGGGTGCGAAGTGGTGACGGCGACCGACGGCTTCGAGGCGCTGGCCAAGATCGCCGACCAGCAGCCGCAGATCATCTTCGTGGACATCATGATGCCGCGGCTGGACGGCTATCAGACCTGCGCGCTGATCAAGGGCAACCAGCTGTTCAAGGCCACGCCGGTGATCATGCTGTCCTCCAAGGACGGCCTGTTCGACAAGGCGCGCGGGCGCATCGTCGGGTCCGAGC
Source organism: Xanthomonas sp. LMG 12462 (assembly GCF_009192885.1). NCBI lineage: Bacteria > Pseudomonadati > Pseudomonadota > Gammaproteobacteria > Lysobacterales > Lysobacteraceae > Xanthomonas > Xanthomonas sp. LMG 12462. The sequence continues at coordinate 2,579 of NZ_NMPP01000055.1, forward strand.
AGTACCTCACCAAACCCTTTACACGCGAAGAGCTGCTGGGCGCGATCCGTACATACGTCAACGCCTGACCAGGGGGAAAGGCAGCATGGCCCGTATCTTGTTGATCGAGGACTCACCGACCGACCGGGCGGTGTTCACGCAATGGCTTGAAAAAGCCGGGCACCAGGTCCTGTCCACCGACAACGCGGAGGACGGGATCAAGCTGGTACGCGAGCAGGCGCCGAACCTGGTGCTGATGGACGTTGTGCTGCCGGGGATGAGCGGCTTCCAGGCCACCCGCGCGCTGTCGCGCGATGAGGCCACCCGGCACATCCCGGTGCTGATCATCAGCACCAAGAGCATGGAGACCGACAAGGTCTGGGGCATGCGCCAGGGCGCCACCGACTACATCGTCAAGCCGCCGCGGGAAGACGAGCTGATCGCCCGCATCAATCAACTGGTGGGCTGACATGCGCTCGCCCTTCGACATCCTCGAGGCCTACGAGCGGCGCAGCCTGGCGCACGCCGTGCAGATGCCCGAACGCGCCTTCGACGACGACGTCTGGCGCGGGGTCGGCTACCGCGTCGGCAAGCGCCACCTGGTGTCGGACTTCCGCGAAGTGGTGGAGATCGTGCGCATGCCGCCGGTCACCCCGGTGCCGGGCGCGCAGCCGTGGCTGCTGGGCGTGGGCAACCTGCGCGGCAACCTTTTCCCGGTGGTCGACCTGAAGCAGTTCCTGGAAGGCGAGCGCACTGCGCTGCAGGAAGGCCAGCGCGTGCTGATCATGCGCCAGAGCGGCGGCGACGTGGCCCTGACCATCGACGAACTGTTCGGCCAGCGCAGCTTCACCGAGGCGCAGGCGGTGGAGCCGGGCGATCTGGCCCAGGGCCGCTACGCGCACTTCATCGACCGCGCCTTCCGCGGCGACGCCCAGGACTGGGGCGTGTTCTCGCTGTCGCTGCTGTCGCGCACTCCCGAATTCCGGCAAGCCGCCGCCTGAGCGCGCGCGCTGCCTCCGCATCGAAGACCGAGGTCGCATCATGAGTACTGCTCCGGACGCCCGCAAGGCCAGCAAGCTCGGCAGCGTGGGCACGAGTTTCTGGCTGGGCCTGCTGGCGTTGTCGCTGGTCGTGTTCGGCGCCAACACCGGCGTGGCCACCTGGCAGGGCAACCGCCTGGCCGGCGCCAGCACCGGCGCGGCCGACCTGCAGGTGCTGTCGCAACAGCTGGCCAACCAGGCCCGCGACGCAGTGTCCGGCAACGCCGAGACCTTCAAGCAGTTCAAGCAGACCAAGGCGAAGGTGGAGAGCACCGTCGCCGAGCTCAACGCACGCTACGCCAACGAAGCCGGCGTGTCCGCGCCGCTGCAGACCCTCAACGGCACCTGGGCGCCGCTGGCCAAGAACGCGCAGCAGGTGGTGGACAGCGAACCGGCGGTGCTGGCGCTGGCCGGCAACGCCGACCGCTTCGTCGGCGGCGTGCCGCAGTTGCAGGCGCAGTTGAACGAGGTGGTGCGCGCGATGACGGTCGGCGGCGCGCCCGCCGCGCAGATCTACAACACCCTGCAGCAGGTGGTGGTGGCCGGCACCATGGCCCGCCGCGTCACCGAAATGCGCGCCGGCGGCCGCGGTGCGGCCAGCGCCGGCGACGCGCTGGCGCGCGACGCGGTGGTGTTCGGGCAGATGCTCGAGGGCCTGCGCAACGGCAACGAGGAACTGGGCATCGCGCCGGTGCGCAACGCTGCCGCGCTGGCTGCACTGGAACAGTCGCAGGCGCAGTGGGCGGAAATGAAGAAGGACCTGGACGCGCTGCAGGCCAGCTCGCGCAGCCTGTTCGCCGCCCAGTCCGCCGCCGCGGCGCTGACCGCCGGCTCGGGCAAGATGCTGGAGGACAGCAAGAAGCTGTTCGACGCGTTCTCCGCGTTCGGCTCGACCCGCGACACCCGCCTGTTCCCGAACTTCTGGCTGGGCGTGATCTCCGGCCTGCTGGCGCTGCTGTCGATCGTCGGCTTCGTCTGGACCACGGTGCGCAGCCGCAGCCGCGAGCAGGAAATCCGCCTGCAGACGCAGGTGGAATACAACAGCCGCAACCAGCAGGCGATCATGCGCCTGCTCGACGAAATCAGCTCGCTCGGCGAAGGCGACCTGACCGTCAAGGCCTCGGTCACCGAGGACATGACCGGCGCCATCGCCGACGCGATCAACTACGCCGTCGACGAACTGCGCCACCTGGTGACCACCATCAACGACACCTCGGCCAAGGTCGCCGTGTCCACCGAGGAAACCCAGGCCACCGCGCGCCAGCTGGCCGAGGCGGCGGGGCACCAGGCCGAGCAGATCGGCTCGGCTTCCGTGCGCATCAACGAAATCGCCGCCAGCATCGAGCAGGTGTCGCGCAACTCCACCGAATCGGCGGAAGTGGCGCAGCGCTCGGTGGTGATCGCGGCCGAAGGCGCCGGCGTGGTCCGCGAGACCATCCAGGGCATGGACCAGATCCGCGACCAGATCCAGGAGACCTCCAAGCGCATCAAGCGCCTGGGCGAGTCGACCCAGGAGATCGGCTCGATCGTGGAACTGATCAACGACATTTCCGAGCAGACCAACATCCTGGCGCTCAACGCCGCGGTGCAGGCCGCCTCGGCCGGCGAGGCCGGCCGCGGTTTCGCCCTGGTCGCCGACGAAGTGCAGCGCCTGGCCGAACGCACCTCCGGCGCTACCCGCCGCATCGAAGGCCTGGTGCAGACCATTCAGGCCGATACCAACGAAGCGGTCAGCTCGATGGAGCAGACCACCTCCGAAGTGGTGTCCGGCGCGCGCCTGGCCGAGGACGCCGGCACCGCGCTGACCGAGATCGAACGCGTGTCCAACGCGCTCAACACCCTCATCAAGAACATCTCCATCGCCGCGCACCAGCAGTCGGCGGCGGCGATCGACATCACCCAGACGATGGACGTGATCCGGCAGATCACCGGACAGACCTCGCAAGGCGCGGGACAGACCGCCGAATCGATCGGCCGCCTGGCGCAACTGGCGGCGGACCTGCGGCGCTCGGTCGCCGACTTCAAGCTGCCGGCGTAAGCGGGCCGGAACCGGGTGGAAGGAAGCGCACATGACGTACCGTGAACAACTCCCGCATCCCGTCGCCGCGCTCGCGCGGCACGGCGCGTGCCCGGCCGCGGAGACGCGGCGATGAGCGCGCTGCGCGATGCGATGAGCCATGCCGCGCTGGGCTGGGTCAAGCCGGAACTGGACGAGACCCTGCGCCAGGTCCGCGGCGAGATCGAGGCCTTCGTCGAGGAACCGGCCGACACCGGCCGCATGCGTTTCTGCGCCGGCTATCTGCACCAGGTGCAGGGCACCTTGCGCATGGTCGAGCTGTACGCGCCGGCGATGGTCGCCGAGGAACTGGAACTGCTGGCGATCGCGGTGCAGAACGGCCAGGCGGTCGACCGCGACGAGGCCTGCGCCACGCTGATGCGTGGCACCGTGCTGCTGCCGGACTACCTGGAACGCCTGCAGGATGGCCACCGCGACATTCCGATCGTGCTGCTGCCCTTGCTCAACGAGATCCGCGCCGCGCGCGGCGAAGCCGGCCTCAGCGAGGGCGCGCTGTTCGCGCTGGCGCCTGACGCGGCCGCCGCCACCGAGGCCGAACTGGACCATGCGCGCGGCAGCCTCGCCGGGCGCAACCGCGAACTGCTCGACACCGTCGGCACCGCGATCAAGGAAGAACTGCTGCGGGTCAAGGACGCGCTGGACCTGCATCTGCGCACCGGCGGCGACGTCGCCGCGCTGCAGACCCAGGTCGACGAGCTGGGCAGCGTCGCCGATACGCTGGGCGTGATGGGCCTGGGCGTGGCGCGCAGCGTGGTGGTGCAGCAGCGCGACGCGCTGCGCAGCATCGTCGATGGCGCCCGCGCGGCCGACGAAGGCCTGCTGCTGGATATCGCCGGTGCGCTGCTGTACGTGGACGCCTCGCTCGACGACCAGGTCGCCTATCTCGGCGCCGGCGGCGACGTGCACGACGACGCCAGCGCCGCCGAGGCGCGGCGCACGGTGGAAGTGCTGGCGCACGAGGCCATCGCCAATTTCGGCAGCGCCCGCGAGCACTTCGTCGCCTTCATCGAGACCAACTGGGACCATGCGCGCCTGGACGAGGTGCCGCGCCTGCTCGCTGAGGTCGCCGGTGCCCTGCGCATGCTGGAACTGCCGCAGCCGGCCGATTACCTGGAAGGCGTGCGCCGATACGTCGGCACCGAGCTGATCGGCAAGCGCCGCGTGCCCAGCGGCCGCCAGCTCGACACCCTGGCCGACGCGATGGCCAGCCTCGAGTACTACCTGGAAGCGCTGCGCGAGCGCCGCCCCGGGCGCGAGGAGATCCTCGACATCACCCGCAGCAGCCTGGAAGCGCTGCGCTACTGGCCGCTGCCCGACACCGCGCCGGCCGCGCCGGGTGTGTTGCCGAGCGCAAGCGACTCTGCTGAGTCGACCAAGGCCGCCCCGCCGGTGGTTGCCGATCGCATTGCCGAACCTGCGTCGCCACCGTCCATCGCCGCACCGGCCGTGCCGGCCTGGGATCTGGCGCCGGCCGAGGCCGCGCTCGAGACCACGCCGCGCGCGCAGGACGCTGCGCCGTCCGCACCGCAGGCGCCGCAGTGGAGCCTGGCGACGGACGCCGCCGACACCGCGGCCGAACACGCCTCCGCGCCCGCCGACGACGGCGCTGCGCGCGACGAGCACGAGCCCACAGCAACGTCGCAGGCGCTCAGTTTCGATCCGGTCGCGGCCGAACAGGACAGCTGGACCGGCACCGCCGAGCCGCTGCACATCAGCCTCGATTCCCTGGTGCTGGAGCAGGACGCACTGCGGCCGCAGACGCCCTCCACGCTCGCCCATGAAGACGATGCCGCAGCCGCTTCCGCGCCGTCCGCCTCCGATGTCGCCGGTTTCGATCCGGTGGCCGCCGAGTATCCGGAGCAGGCGCAGGCCGATGTGCCGGCCGCGTTCGCTGGCCTGGACGAACACGACGATCCCAACCTGATCATCGTCGACACGCCGGCTGCTGCAGAAGACGCCGACGCCTCCGCGCCGCCGCTGGTCATCGAACTGGAAGACGCGCCGGCGTTCGCCGACGCGCCTGGCGGGTCCGCCGACGAGGTGCATACGCTCGACTGGCACGCCGCCCCGGACGCGCAGGACGAGCAGGCCGCGTCCGCGCTGTCGCCGGATGCGGCCGCGCTGGCCGACGCTGGCGCCCATATCGCCCACGGCGAACGCCTCGACGCGGCAGGGGAGGCCGAGCCAGCAGACGCCGGTGCCGACGCCGAAGACGCCGCCCACGCGATCCCGTCGGAGGCCGCGGAGGTTGCCGCCAGCGACGCCGCACACGAGACCGCTCCTCACGTTTCTCTCGATGACCAGGCGCATGTCGATACCGGCCTTGCCGCCATCGGCGAGGAGGCGCACACCGTGGCCGATGCGCCATCGGCGCCGGAGCATGCCGCGCTGGAATCCGAGGAGCATGCGACGCCCGAGCCGGTACAGGCACACGCTGCACCGGTGTCGGACGCCGAAGCCGCGTTCCTGGCCGACCTGGAGGCTGCTGCCGCGCAGTTCGATGTGACTTCTGCCGCGCGCAGCGGCGAGCCCGCGGCCGCAACGCCTGCCAGCCATGAGGCGAGTGCCGCGCCTGCCGCCGCTCCGCCTGCCGCCGAGACCGGCTTCATCGACGGCGATGGCGAGATCGACGAAGAGATCCGCGCGGTGTTCCTCGAGGAATTCGACGAGGAACTGGTCAATCTCGGTGCGCTGCTGCCGGCCTGGCGCGCCGCGCCTGCCCACACCGAAAGCCTGCGGCCGATCCGCCGCGTGTTCCACACCCTGAAGGGCAGCGGCCGCCTGGTCGGCGCGCGCGTGCTCGGCGAGTTCAGCTGGAAGATCGAGAGCATGCTCAACCGCGTGCTCGACGGCTCGCGTCCCGCCAGCCCGGCGGTGGTGGCGATGGTCGAGCAGGCCTACGCGGTGCTGCCGCAACTCAATGCCGCGCTGCGCGGCGACGGCGCGGTGCAGGCCGACCTGGACGCGATCCAGGCGGTGGCCGAGCGTATCGCCGCCGGCGAGGAGGCGTTCTATTTCGCCACCCCGCAGGCGACCGTCGCGCCGCGCGCGGGCACACCGGCGTCGGTGGACAGCGTGCTGCGCGAGATCCTCGAAGCCGAGGTCGCCACCCATCTGGAGACCGTGCACGCCTGGCTGCAGCACGCGCCGCAGCCGGCGACCGAAGCGCTGCTGCGCGCGGTGCACACCATGAGCGGCGCGTTCGCGATGACCGACGTGCCGGAGATCACCGCGGTCACCGGGCCGGCCGAGAGCTACGTCAAGCGTGCCTTGGCGTCTGGTAGCGTTCCGAGCGCCGACGGCGTGCGTGCGCTCGAGGACGCGGCGCGCGCCATCGCCGCCACCATCGCGGAACTGCAGGCACCGTCGCCGGTGATTCCGCCGTTCACCGACCTGGCGCAGCGCCTGCGCGCGCTGGTGGAGACCCTGCCGGAAGTGCAGTGGCCGCCGATCGCGCACGACGAGGACGACGAAGACCTGTCCGCGTCGGCACCGGCCGAGGCCGGCCTGGATGAGCAGGCCGTGCAGGCGGTGGAACTCACCGCGGCCGACGATCTGTCGGCGTTCCTGGGCGATGCCGCGCATCTGCACGAAACGCTGCCGGCGGACGAGGCGGCCGGCCAGGCAGGCGAGGGCGACGTCCATGCGGACACGGCAGTCGCACCGTCTTCGGAAGAGGCAGCGGCCTCCGCGCAGGATCAGGCGTCGGCTCAGGACGCGCTCCCAGTCGAGGAATCGGCGGCATCGCAGGATGCAGACCACGCCGAGGAACAGGCGGCCTTGGCGCAGGACGGCCAGCTCGACGCGTTGACGGTCGAGGCGCCGCTGAGCGCCGAGCAGGTGTTGGACGATCCCGCGCCGGACGCGTTGGATACGGCTGCGGCGCCGGACGCGACGGCCGATGCGGCCGCCGTCGATGCCGAGACCGACACGACGGCGGACGCGCAGGAACCACAGGCATCGTCGCACGAAGGCGAAGCGCACGGTTCCGAGGATCGCCAGGCCGAGGAACAGGCCGATGCGACGCAGGACGCGACCGTGCACGCGCACGATGCGCAGGCATCCGATCACCCGGCGGTCGACGGTGCTGCCGAAGGCCACGCGGCCGTCACGCAGGCGGGCGACACCCAGGATGACGCCGTGCAGGCGCACGATGCGCAGGCGCCGGATCATATGGCAGTCGACGGCGATGCCGCGGACCAGGCGACCGAAACGCCGGCCGACGACATCCACGACGCACATGCGCAGGAACCGCAGGCGGCGGATGACGCGGCCGCGCATGGCGCCGCCGACGCGCCCGCGCCCGCCGATGACACTGCTGAA